>NZ_JCAQIA010000029.1:0-43181 GCF_059621085.1 Halochromatium sp. NSM3
TTATTTTATCAAATTCAATCGGTTATTGCCGCCGTGCTTAAATTGACGACATTGGCCGACAGGTGCATTCACTGACTTAAAAAGCTCTGTTGCTTCTTTTCTGTCTATCACAAAGCCATGTGATGGATAACCACTTAATAAACTCACCATGGCTTCGGGCTTGAGGGATTGATACATCGCATCCAGTCGCTTCCCATAATCAAGGGCGATCTGCATGGCCCTCTGATGCTCTCCCAGTGTCAACGGGTCAATTTTTTCGGCTATGGGAGAGATAAAGCCTTGGGCCAACCTCGCCGCAATATCCGCCGCCATCTTCGTTTGAATGCGGCTTCCAAGGCGGATGTTCATTAGATATTCCCTAAATGAATCAAGCATCTGCCCTTGCAGGGCATTAATCGCCTGAATAATATCCATGCCTGACCTTCTTTCCAGTATTTCGTCAGGCTTGGATAGCTGAATATCTAACGGGCCCAACTCCCCCCTATCACCAAAAATAAGTTCATGCGAGCCAACACATACCAGTGTGCCAGCAGACTTGCATATATCTGGAATGAGAACCCTAACGCAGTCAAAATAATGATTAGCCGCGCGCGCCATACGATAGGCGGCATCTGGATCCCCGCCAGCGGTGACCAGAATCAAGCAAAGGTTGCCACCTTTTTGCTGCCTGGTCTCGTAAATCCCTGAAAGCGCATCATATCCAGATCGGTCAATCGGGCCATAATATAGAACTATCTCCCCATCATAATCCAGTAGCTCTTTCCTCACTGCCTCTGCATCCCCTTGCCTACCCATATAGACCATTCTCCAAAAGTCTTGGTTCTCAGTAACGCGAGCGGACTTTTTGAAGCCGCTCACTCGTCCTTCTCCGATGCCCCACCCATGCCCTGCCGTTGTCCCTGTCCCTGCCCCTGCTCTTGCTCCAACCGCTCATCCGCACTCACCAGCGCGTGCACTACCGCCCGAGCGTGCATGCGGTTTTGGGGGCTGAGCTTGTCGTAGGCGGCCATCCATTCGGCCAGGTCGGGGGGCATGGTGCTGCCCGTGCAGTGCTGGGACACCTCGGCCAGCATCTGCTCTGACTGGGCGCCACTGTCTTTGCCCTGGGCGATGAGCTCCAGGGCCTCCACGCTGCCCACGCGCCCGTGGATCACGTCTTCCATCTTGTGTTCAGGGATGTGCGTGACGCCGCCTACCACCGGTTGCAGCACCTGGGCGGTGAGCAGGCCGCAGGGGCCGGCCACCAGCTCCACGGCGGTGTAGTGGATGGTTTCCCCCTTCTCCCCATCGGTGCTGGTGTCGATCTCGGCCGGTTGATGGAGCACCACGGCGCCCCGGTGGCCGTCGGTGAGCACCCACACGCGCCAGGCCTCGTCGTCCAGGTGGGCCCGTAGGGTTTGCGCGGTTTGGGCGTCGGTATCGCAGCGGTGCACCAGGTAGGGGGCACCTATCCCCAGGATGAGCCAGTCGAGACTGCAGTTTTCCACCCTCACGATGCGGCCCAGCACCTCGGCCCCCGGTACGTGCCCGCTTTTCATCCGGTGGGCCATAGTCTTTTGAAAACCAAGGGATTCTGCCCACGGGGAGGCCTTTCTCCCCCGCAGGATGTGGATGAACCGATCAGAAAAAGTTTCTTTTTTGGTCATTTGCCCTTGATTTGTTCCAAATCGGGAACTAGCATCAATGCACACCCGATACGTTTTTGCACACTTCACATGATAAAGCACAGCGAATCCCCCCGCGATGAAAACCCCACCGTTGCCACCCAGATCCGCATTCCCGTGGAGATGGACCAGCAGCTCAAGGCCCTGGCCCGGCAGGAGCGGCGCTCCAAGACGGGGCAGATCCTGGTGATGCTGCGGGACGCCCTTCGGGCCGACCGTCAGGACGCTGCGTGACCTGGGTTCCTGTTTGGGAACTCTGGTCCCGCGATCGTCAACCGTCCACGTGAGCAGCCACCCCATGATCCACGATGACGAATTCTCAGGCCTGGACAGGGCCAAGTACCGCCTGGTGCACGACCACCCGGGCGGTGCCCGGGCCCTGGGGCCGTTGGTGGGCATTAACCCGGCCACGCTGTGTAACAAGGTGAACCCGCTGATGGACACCCACCACCTGATGGTGGACGAGGCGGTGCGCATCCAGGCGGTGCGGCGTCGGTTTGATGTGCTGCACGCCGAGGCGCATGCCCTGGGGCATGTAGTGGTGCAGGTGAGTGATCACAGCGAGACATCGGACCTGGCCCTGCTGGATGCCTATGCGGCCTATCACGCCGATGTGGGGCAAACCGCCCTTGCCATTCGCGATGCCCTGGCCAATGGCAAGGGCATTACCAAGCAGTGCCTGGAGCACATAGAGCGGGAGCTCTACCAGGACGCCACCGCCGGGTTTGAGTTCCTGGCCCGTTTGAAAGCCATCGTGGAGGACAAGTGATGGGGTACGTGTATCGCCTGATTAACCCACCAGCCCAGCCGGCACCGGAGCGCACGCGGCGTGCGTGGCTTGTGCCGGGGCAGGTGGCCAGCCTGGGGCGCAAGTGCGGGATCACGCTGTTTCATGACCGATCCATGGGGTTGTTCGGCTGGGAGTACACCAGCCGGGTGGAGGCCCGCAGCGGCCACAACCGCCTGAACCTGCCGATTACGCCGGGCACGATGATCAACCTGGTGGATTGGTGCGGGCTGTACGCCCTGCCCATCGCCATGGAGTACGACAACCGGGGCCGCCCTGCCCGCCTGCGCATGCAGTTTGTGGCCATGGACGATGCGGTGAGGTGGGCGTCGTGAGTGAGCGGCAACAGGTGATGAGCGAGGCCCTGGACGCTATTGCCAGCGGGCGCACCACCCGCAGCGAGATATTCGAGGCATGCCCCACGGCCACCGATCCTCAGCAGGTTTCCGACGCCCTTTATGGCCTGCGCAAGAAAGGGGTGATCGCACGCGATGACACACGCGGCACCTGGCGGCTCCTCGATGACCACACCACAGAGCCCAATGCCCAACCGACGCCAACGCCCAACCCCGTAGCCACCGACCCGGCACCGCCGGCGGCCGAGCCCCAACCCCAGGACGACCCACTGATCACCGCCATTCACCGCATGACCGCCGTGCCTGCGGTGCAAGACGCGGAGCGCAAGGCCCGCGTGCTGAACACCCTGGCCGACTGGCCCGCACTGGATGGAGAGGTGGCCCTCTATCTGCGACAGATCGCCAGCGACATCCGCAAGTTGGCCTGAAGTACCACACGGGAGACACACACATGACCAAGGCTTTCGACCGTTATCTGACCCCGGAAGAGGAAAAGCGCCTGCTGCGCGCTATCGATCGGGTGAAATGCATCTATGCCGAGCGGGACCACGCGTGGATCCGCCTGGTGCTGAACACGGGCATCCGCGTGGGGGCCCTGGCGGGGCTCACGGTGGGCGATGCCCGAGCCGCCATTGCCAGCAGGACGCTGGAGCTGCGCGCCGAGATTCAAAAGGGTGGCCGCCAGCACACGGTGTATGCCAACAACCAAGCGGTGGTTGCGCTGCGGGATCTGCTGGCCAACCGCAAGCGCCAGGGCTACCACAACGAGGATCTGGACGCCCCGCTGGTGGTGGGCCGCCGCAATCGGAAGATGACCACCCGCTCGTTCCAGGTGCGGTTGAAGGCCTGGGCCGGTGAGGCGGGGTTGTCGTCGGACATTACCCCCCACTGGCTGCGCCACACGGTGGCCAAGCGGCTGATGGCCACCAGCACGGCAGAGAACCCGCTGGGCGTGGTTCAGCGCGCCCTGGGCCACGCCAACATTGCCACCACCGGCATTTACACCGCGCCTGACAAGGACACGGTTCGCCAGGCAATGGAGGGGCTGCGGTCATGAGGCCGGAATTCTCTGTGCTGGGTCGTGACAACGCACGCCAGGTGGAACGGGCCCTGCAGCGCATCGAGCGCGGTATGGGTGGGACCGCGGAGGCCGAGACCATCGCCCGGGCCCTGGATGAACTGGAGTGGCGGATGATGACGTGCGCCGAGCAGGTGGCTGGCATGGCCATGGGGTACACCTTCGATGAGTTTCGGCGGACCACGCCACACCTGTCGCCTGACCGAAACCGCACCTTTTACATGCTATTGGCGGCCAAGCACCTGGCCCCGCAAGACTCTGAGCCCGAGGTGTTTCTGAAGTGGATCCTGGATTCCTGGGAACACTGCGCCAGGCACGACAAAACCGCACCTGATCAGCCGCCACCGCCCCACTCTCACCCGGGAGAAAACCGCACCCGCGTTCGGGCTGCTCCCGGGCGGGCGGTGGCTGAATAAGCGCGGGAGGGGCCGGCCCAATACCGGCAACGCCGGGCGGACCCGGACGGGGACCTCTTCCTGCCCTGTCTTCAGGCCCGGCATTCATTCAATTCACGCAGGAGATCGCCATGGATCTACAGAGCTTTTTCGCTGGCATTGTTTGGGCCTTTGCGGGCATTGCCGCCCTGAGCTGGCTGGATGCCCGCTGGCAGGTGGCCAGCCATTGGCTGCGCAAGCCGGGGGCCACCGGTGCCGGGGTGTTTGTGCTGGGCCTGGTGGCCTGGCCGGTGCCCCTGGTGGCCGGCCTGGCCGTGCGCACCGCCCGCCGCCTGCGCAGCCGGGTGGTGTGATGAGCACGCGAGGCGCGTGGTGGATCGACTCTCAGGCCCCGGAGGTGCGCCGCACGGCCTCCCGGGATGAGGTGATCGTTCGCCAATCCACCACGGGCTATCGCTACAACCTGCCCACGGCCGACGGCTGCATGGCCGTGTACCTCACCCCCGACGACCGGCGCGCCCTGTGGCGGGCCCTGAGCTCTCAGGCGCCCCACCTGGCCGAGTTGCTGCGGGATGAGCTGGCCACGGGGCTACGGGAGCAGTTTGACGCCGAACTGGTGCTGCCCCGGCAACAGTTCTTTGAGTGGATGAAGTCCGAGGAGACCAACCAGTGACCGATATAACCCCCGAACGCCTGCGTTACCTGCACAGCACCGGCATGAGCAAGGCCGAGATGATGCGCCACACCGGGCTAAGCCGTTACCGGCTGGATGCCCGGCTGCAGGCCTTGGGCCTTACCCGTTCGCCCCGCGAGTCCAGCGCCCTGGCTTACCAGCGCCGGCGCAACCCAGGCCCGCCGAGAGCCGCGCAGCAACGGCGCCAGGCCAAGGCGGTGCCGGCCGCCTCCAGCCTGAACATCCGCATCAAGCCGGGGCGGGGCGGATTCCACTGGGAGTGCGAGCGACTGAACGCCCGGGGCTGGACTCGGGCCGAGACCGAGGACGCGGCCCGAGAGCACCTGACCGAGATGCTGCTCAAGCCCGCTGAGCGAACCGCCCATGCACGCGCCGCACTGCAATAACCCCTGGGAAGGCCATGAAGCCCGACGAAATCAAAGAGCGGCTCGACATCCACGATGTGGCCGATCGGCTGAACCTGCAGCGCCCGGGCCGGAGCGGCAACTACCGCAGCCCGCACCGCAAGGACGCGAGCCCATCCCTGGCCCTGTGGACTGCCGCCGAGGCCAAGGGCGGCAAGGCGTTGTTCAAGGATTGGGCCACCGGCCAGAGCGGCAGCGTGATCGACCTGGTGCAGTACGTGCTGGACTGCGATTTCACCACGGCCATGGAGTGGCTGCACGATGAATTCCAGCTCCCCAAGGACAAGCTACCCCCGCAGCAGCAGGGCAAGAAGAGCCTGGCGGAGTGGATTGCCGAGCGCACCATTGATGCGGCCCGGGATGCCGCGGGCCGGGATGCGGTGAAGGCCTACCTCACCGGCCGGGGCATCACCGAAGAGGTGGTGGACCGGGGCCTGAAGCTGCGGGCCCTGGGCTGGAACACCTACACCAGCACCAAGCACGAGGTGGGCCAGCCCGGCCACGGCGGGCCGGGGGTGAGTTTCATCGTGCGCAGCCCCAACCCGGGGCATGTGGTGGCGGTGGACACCCGCTACGCGGATCCAGCCCTGAACGGCGGTGTGAAAACGAACAGCCAGGGGGAGAAGTTGGGCGCCCCCTGGTGCATGAGCTGGCGCAGCCTGGCCCAGGCCCGGGATGTGGTGGCGGTGGAAAGTGCCATCAATGCCCTGAGCGTGGAGAGCGCCGGCCTGCCCCGCACCGCAGGCCTGGCACTGCGCGGCACGCAGACCATCGAGGAGTTGGACCTGAACCTGCTGGTGGGCAAGCGGGTGCTGATCTGCATGGATGCGGACGAGATCAACGATTACGGCCGCCAGCCAGGCCCCGAGGCCGGTTGGGCCCTGTACGACCGGCTGACTGCCGCCGGCATTTGCGCCCACCTGGTGAACCAGGACAAGTGGGAGTTGAACGACGTGAACGACATCCTCCAGAACAAGGGCCGCGACACCCTGCGCGAGGCCCTGAAGAACCTGGACCAATGGCTGATCCCGGGCCTGCCGGGCAACAACGACCTGCCCCGCAAGATCAAGCGCCGTGTGTTCCTCCCTGCCCACGACTGGGCCCAGTACTGGCGATTCCGCACCCGGGAGGATTTCACGGTGATGATCAACGAGATTGAGGACAAGGAAACCGGCGAGGTGCAAACGCAAACCCACGATCTGGCGGGTTTTCGGGTGGCCAGCCTCAGCCGGGTGAGTGTGGCCAGTGCGCTTTCCACCATTACAGGGGAAGCGGACAGCGCCCCCCAGGTGCTGTTTTCGGTCACCGTTCAGGCACCGCGCCACGGGGCGCAGTTGCAACGCCGGGTGCTGGATGACGACCAGCTCCACAACCCCGCTCAGTGGACCAAGTTTGGTCCCATATTTAAGCCACAAGGATTCGCACGAATGCTCACGATACTGGAACGGGCTGCCGACCTCGGCAGCCGCAAGGCAATCAATTTCGTTGGCCTGGCCTGGCGCGATGGCAAGCCTATCGTCAACGAGGGGCCGGATTGCTACTTCAAGAACCCGGACCAGCAGTGCCCCTACTCGGGCCTGCGCTTTCCCAGCGGCCCGGTGCAGGACACTCCCGGCATCATCGAGGCCTACCAGGCCACCATGCGCGACAACGCGGCCGCCATGCTGCTGGTGTGGGCCCTGGGGGCACACCTCAAGGCGTTCCTGGGATTCTGGCCCCACATGATCATGCAAAGCGGTAAGGGGGCGGGTAAGACCACCCTGGCCCACCGGCTGAGCCGCACCCTGAGCATGCACATGTTCTCGGGGCAGAGCATCAACACGGAGTTCCGCCAGCTCACCAGCCTGAGCTACACCAGCCACCCGGTGGGCTGGGAAGAGCTCAGCGCCCGGCAACAGCAGGTGATTGATAAGGCCGTTTCCATCCTGCAGGAGGCGTATCAGTTCCAGTACACCCGCCGTGGCAGTGAGATGACGGAATACCTGATCTCCGCGCCCGTGCTGCTGGCCGGTGAGGATGTGCCGGTGGACAGCCTGCTGGGCAAGGTGGTGCGCACCGATTTGACTGGCAAGAAGGGCACGCCCCTGCCGCAGAACCTGCCCCGCTGGCCCCTGCGGCAGTGGCTGGACTGGCTGGCCGCCCTCAGCCGGGACCAGGTGCTGGAGCAGCTGGCCAGCGCCCAGGAGTTTTGCCAGCGCCACAGCTGCGCGGCGCAGGACGACGACGGCGCCCGCCGCATCACGGGCAACTATGCGGCCCTGCTCACTTCCTGGAAGTTGGTGTGCGAGTTCGCGGGCATCGATGTGCAGCAGGGCGGGTTCATCAACTGCGCCATCCGCGAGATGAACGACCACATCCGCGAAACCCGGGCCGATCGTGAGCCCTGGGTGAAGCTGACCGAGATCCTGCTCAGCGAGATCGACGCCGGGCAGTTCCGCCACCCCTACCTGTTCGACGAGGTGGTGGACGAGGCCTGGGAAGGCCACCAGGCGCTCCTGGTGCGCACAAGCCACGTGATCGCCCACATCAGCACCGCCACCCATTTGCGGGACCGCTTCAGTGCCAGCCCCGTGAAAAGCGACCGCGTGTACAAACGCATGCTCCGCCAGGCCGGCGTCACCCTGGACGACAAGGGCCAGGGCTTCGAACGCACCATCAACGGCCGCCGAGTTTCCCACATGACCGCCCTGAGCCTGGACGCCCTGGCCCAGTACGGCCTGCACGTGACTACACCTGAGAGAGAAGGAGCTTTGGTATGAGTCGGCCTCCGCTGATTCAAATGTCGCTTGATCTTGGGCGGGAGTTGGTCGTGGACCTGTTCGCCGGGGGAGGTGGGGCCTCCCTTGGGATTGAATGGGCCCTGAACCGACCTGTGGACGTGGCCGTGAACCACGATCCGGAGGCGGTGGCGATGCACGAGGCCAACCACCCCGGCACCCGGCATTACTGTGAGAGCGTGTTTCGTGTGGATCCGGCTGACGTCACCGGCAATCAGCCCGTTGGGCTGCTGTGGGCCTCTCCGGACTGCACCCACCACTCGAAAGCGAAGGGCGGCAAGCCCGTATCTGCCAAGCGCCGGGGGCTCGCCTGGGTTGTCGTGCGGTGGGCCAAGCGTGTCCGCCCGCGGGTAATCATGCTAGAGAACGTGGAAGAGTTCGCGGACTGGGGCCCGCTTACCGCACAGGGTCGTCCTTGCCCAGTCCGGAAGGGCGCCATTTTCCGCCACTGGGTCGAGCAGCTGGAGCGCCTTGGCTACCAGGTGGAACACCGAATCCTTCGCGCCTGCGATTACGGCACGCCCACCATTCGCCGCCGGCTATTCCTCATCGCGCGACGGGACGGGCGGCCGATTGTCTGGCCAAAGCCGACACACGGGCCTGCGGATAGCATGGATGTAAAGAAGGGTCGGCTTCAGCCGTGGCGCACGGCAGCGGAGTGCGTTGACTGGTCTTTGCCGTGCCCCTCGATCTTTGAGCGCAAGCGTCCCCTGGCAGTGAACACCCAGCGGCGCATTGCCCGGGGGATCCGACGCTTTGTGCTGGAGGCTGCGCAGCCGTTCATCATCAGCATTGACCACGGGAGTAACCGCACAGGATGCGTGTGGAGCGCTGAGGACCCACTGACCACCGTGACCACGGAAAACCGGCATGCCGTGGCGGTGCCGCATATCCAGCGGCAATTCGGACAAAGCGTAGGCGGAGAGGCCGGGGATCCACTGGGCACGATAACTGCCGGCGGGCTCGGAAAGAGCGCCCTTGTCTCAGCCACCCTGATCCAAACTGGTTACGGGGAACGCCCAGGACAGGCCCCGAGAGTCCCAGGGCTCGATAAGCCGCTGGGTACAGTTGTGGCTGGCGGCAGCAAGCACGCCCTGGTGGCTGCCTTCCTCGCCAAGCACTACGGCGGCAACTACACCGGCCCCGGCGTGGATCTGCGCGACCCCACGGGCACTGTGACCACAGTGGACCATCACGCCCTGGTTGCCGCCCACATGATCAACCTCAAAGGGTCTTCCAGGCGTGAAAGTGCGCCCGCAGAACCTGTCCGCACTGTGTGCGCCGGCGGCACCCACGCTGGCCTGGTCGCTGCGTTCCTGGCCCCATATTACGGCAGCGGCTCCGGCGAGACCGGCAGAGACATCAGCACCCCCGCGCCCACCGCAACCACCCGAGACCGCCTGCAGCTCGTGACCGTCAATCTGGACGGCAATGAATACGTCCTGTCCGACATCGGTATGCGGATGCTTCAGCCCCGGGAGTTGTTCCGTGCCCAGGGGTTCCCTGATGGCTACGTGATCGATCCCGTCGTGAATGGCAAACCCCTGACGAAAACCGCGCAGGTTCGCATGTGCGGCAACAGCGTGCCACCGCAGTGGCCGCAGGCATTGGTCTCCTCCAACTTCACCCATGAGAAAACGATTGAGGTAGCCGCATGACCCCCACCGACGCCATCAACCTGCTGCCGGCCAAGCGCCACGTGCAAACCCTGCGCAATGCCATGCCCGACCCGGTACCCAAGACCTACCACCGCGCCCAGGTGGCCCGGATGCTGGAGCGCGCCGAGTACATCCGCGCCACCCCCAAGGGCACCGGCATCCCCACCCGCTACGGCCTGGCCATCGACACCGGATCTGAAACCTTCTTCGTGGAGACGCGAGCATGAGCGATATCAAGACAGGAGACACGGTGCGATTCCACCCCGTGATCGGGGGCAAGCATGACGGCAACGTCTATGCCGTCACCGACACCGGCACCCTACCCAACGGCCAACCGGTGGCCTGGCTGGAGGGCAAGGCCGGGTGCGTGGCCATGGAGGCAGTGAGCCGGTACCGGGAAGGGGCGGATAACTACGGGTTGCCGGTGGAAGGGGGTGCGGCATGAGCGCATGGGAGCCATTCACCAGGCAGCCCACTTCCGGCGTCTACTGGGTCGCAGGTTTCTACCCGGAGACCGATTGCGATGTAGATGATTATGGTCGCCCCATCGGATGGCATACAGGCGAGAGTGTGCCGTTCGTTTCTCTCGTGCATCTGGATGTGGGTGACGACGGCGAAGTGTTTGCCGAGGCGCTGGATATTGAGACCGGCGATTTTGGTGACGAATACGCGATCACACACATCATGAAATTCACCCGGCCAAAACACCCGGAAGGGGGTGCAGCGTGACCGACATCCCAGCGCCGTGGCGCGTTGAGCAGTTCTCGACCTCGACCGGCAAAACACTGTTCGATCTTGTGGCCAGCAACGGAAATCCAGTGATCGTCGGCCCGGTACCCAAGACCTACCACCGCGCCCAGGTGGCCCGGATGCTGGAGCGCGCCGAGTACATCCGCGCCACCCCCAAGGGCACCGGCATCCCTACCCGTTACGGCCTGGCCATCGACACTGGATCTGAAACCTTCTTCGTGGAGACGCGAGCATGAGCGATATCAAGACAGGCGGCACCAATGGATGCGGATGCGTCGCACAGATTGAGGCGGACGCAGCAGCCCGGATGAGGGATGAGGGACGATTCAAGAAGCCTGTAAAACGGGTTTCGATGCAGGGCGTAGTAATCCGCTTTACCAACGACCCCGATGTTAATGCCGTGACGGCCAATACGCTCGAAATTGAGCTTGAGGGCCAGAAGAAGAAGGTGACTATGAGCATGTTGCACAGTTTCTGCCCTTTCTGCGGCAGGAAGATCGGGGGCGATCAGAATGGGGGCGCCGCATGACCCCCGGCCTCAAACACGACACCGGCAAGATCCGCCCCACCCTGGTCATCAACTCCATGGCCCTGGCCATGCAGGCCATCGCCGAGGTGGGCACCTACGGGGCCGCCAAATACAGCGATGACAACTGGCTGGAGGTGGAAGACGGCATCGAGCGCTACACCGATGCCATGTATCGCCACCTCCTGGACGAAGCAGCCGGCGAAGCCCTGGACGACGAAAGCGGCCTGATGCACGCGGCCCACGCCGCCTGGAACGCCATCGCCCGGCTTGAACTCATGCTGCGCCTGGAGGCAGACAGCGGCGACCTGCCCGAGGAGCTGAGAGCCTTCAGCGAGGCCATCAACCGGATCTTCAAAGCGAAATGACCCGATCCGCCCGACAACCCCGAATCAAGATGCTCCCCTCTCGGGGGGAGCCCGGGGTCAGCGTTGTCCTGGCCCGACAGATCGCCCTATTGTGTCAGCCTCACCCCAGCAACGAGCCGAAACATGACCCCAACAACGTCATCCCCCTCCAGCGGCCGAGCCGCACTGTACCTCCGAAGCAGTAAGGACCGGCATGACGTATCCATCCACGCCCAGCGCCGCGAGCTCATGGAGCTCGCCGGCGCCCGAGACCTCACCATCACCGCCGAATGGTCCGACGCGGTGGAATCCGGAAAGGACGAGAACCGCCCAGGCCTCCAGGCCCTGCTACAGGCCCTGAAGGATCCCGCCAGGCCCTGGGACCACCTGCTGATGGTGGACACCAGCCGCCTGAGCCGTCAGCCCTACTTTGCCGAGGCCTTCGCCCACGAATGCGAGCGCCGCGGCATCACCGTGCTGTACAGCAAGGTGCCGGAGGTGGACCCCATCTCCAAGGTCATCCTGCACAGCGTGCTGCGCGCCATGGACCGGGTGCACAGCCTCATGAGCCGGGAAAAAGGCCTGGCCGGCATGGCCGAGAACGTGCGCCGAGGTTTCCGCGCCGGCGGCCGGGCCCCCAGGGGCTACAGCCTGGAGCGCATCACAACAGACACCGCCCGCGACGGCCGGGCCGTGACAAAGAGCCGACTCACCCCCAATACCGACGCCCCCGCCATTGCCCGGTACCTGAAGGCCCGAGCCCGGGGGCAGTCCCAGCCGGCCGCCATGCGCGCCGCAGGCCTCGACCAGGTGGCCCAGTCCACCCTCATCGGTGTGGAATGGCGCGCCCTCACCTACGCCGGCCACACGGTGTGGAACCAGCACTCCGAGCGCATCGATGGGAAGTACAAGGGCGGGTGCAAACACCGCCCCAGGGACGAATGGGTGATCCACCGGGATACCCACCCTGCCTTCATCACCGATGAGGAGGCGGAAAAGATCCTATCCCGCCTGATCGACAGCGATTTTGGGGCCCGGGTGCGCGCTGGCCGTACCGGTCAATTCGCCTACCTGCTCACGGGCCTGCTGCAGGCCCCGGACGGTCGCCCCTGGACGGCAGAGAAAGGCGTTCACTACCGACTGCGCCGCGAAGGCCGCACCCCAGGGCGCACCGTGCGGGTTGATGATCTGGATCAACAAATCCTCGACACCATCCGCGAGGACCTGAGCGCCCCAGGCCGGGTACGCACCATGCTGGACGATGTGCAACGCCTGCTGACCCCAGACACCGATCCCACCAGCACCCTGCGGGCCGAGCTGGTCCGTATCAACGACCAGGTGGAACGTCTGGTGGATCTGGCGATGACAGCCGAGGATCCAGCGCCCTATCACAGACGAACCCAGTCCCTGGAGGCCAAGCGCCGCCAGGTGGCGGAGGAGCTGGCCAGACAGGAACGCGAGAATGCCCAGGCGAAGGCCGCCAGGCAGATCACGGAACCGCAACTGCGGAGCCTGCTGGAACGCGTGTTGAACAGTATGGAAGGGTCGGACCTGAAAGCGGCCCTGAGAGAAGTGGTAGGCCAGGTCATCCTTGACCCTGCTACCTTGGAGTGCCAAATCCACTACAGCATCGCTGCAGCGGACCGGCTAAAAGTGGCGTCCCCACGGGGATGCGAGGAATTGCCGGTGTTGCGGATGGTGCGTCGCGTGGGGGAAGACTGATGTTCATGCCACCGACGCCGGCGTTGACGCGGATCGCGCCTTGGCCTACTCTCAAGGGGTCACGGCAAAATCCGTGGCCGGGATTAGCACCCCGAAGTACGCAAGGCGCACAGGCGCCATAAAGGCGCTTTTTTTGTGCCCGCCCAATCGAGTTATGGCGGGTTGTGCGGGGCCTCCTTCGGGAGGGCCAGCGACCTTGCGTGCTGGTTGTGCTAACCCCGTACGACCCGTCACCCTAAAGCCACAGCACATGGCGGTGACGGTTCCCAACCAACGCAAGGGACCAACATCGTGACTACAGAACTGCAATCCTTCTCTTGGGGTGATATCGCCCTCTCCGAAGTCGTCCACCTCGACGGCATCCCTCATGTGACCAAGCGCGCCATCGGCGAGTGGCTCGAATATAGCGACCCTCGCGGGGCTGTGAATACCATAGTGGACCGGAACCGGTACATTGAACAGTGGTCAACCGGTGTCAATCTGCCATCGGTTGACGGCAAAAATCGCGACACCAGCGTTTACCACCCGGTCGGTTTTCTCCTGATCGTGATGGAGTCCGGACAGCCCAAAGCCATGGCCATGAAGGTGGCCGTAGCCGAGTTCGTCTGGTCATTCTGCGGCCGCAAGACGCTGAGCACGGCCGACCGTATCGGGCTGCGCAGAGAGCTGCGCCTTCTCCTGAAGGAGATCGACCGTTCCCAGACGCAGTTCACCCGAGACGCCCTGTTTCAGGCGATTACCGAGATTTCGCAGGATCTCGGCGTGAAGATGCCTGACAAGGCGCTTATCATGGAGCGCCTGGACGGTCAGCAGCAATTCCCGGGGATGGACTGATGAAAGCCTACAGCGACCTGGAGCAGATTCAACAGTCCATCGGCTGCATGGCCAAGCTGGCCGGCCACCACGGAAGCCAGGAAACGTGGCCCAGCGGCGATGAGTGGTACGCCCTCCTGCACCTGGTGGAAACCCGCCTGGAGCAGGTGCTCGATGAGATGGAAGAAGTGACCGCCCCCTCGGCCGCCAGGGCCCGAAGGGCCGCCAACGAGGCATAATCCACCCCACCACGAAGGCCCCGGATACCGGGGCCTTCTGCGTTGTTGGGTCTTACCATTTAAGACCGAAGCCGGGGTTTTCCGTCAGTCAATTCTGTCGGTTTCCCGTGGTCTCTGCTGCTGAATGAACTGTGTAAACAGCCTAAGCCGCTCCGTCTCCATCTCCGACAGGCGGGCGTGCGCCTCCAGATTTTCTGCCTGGAACCTATGGTCCAGCCAACTTCTGAACGATAGATACCCCGCCAGGATCAATGAGAGGCCGAGGATGATGATAACGATGTGATGAGTCGCCATATGTTGGTCTTACCTCAGGCACAAAAGGGGTAATGGCGTTCGCGTGACCATTATACCCCTGCCTGCTCGCAGGCTCGATGGCCTCCCTGGCCCTATCCATAAGCCCACCCCTTCACACCTGTGCATGCATACACATGCGTGCGCACGTAACGTGAGCGTGCGCGCGCATTCCCCTTCTCCCATATGGGGCGGATGTTTTCTAACCCGTGGATTTGGGGGTTTCAGATTTATAAGTCATTGTTTTAATTGAAAACACCGCCCACGGGTTGGGTCGTTTTTTCCACGGGTTAGCTTTTTACGCCCACGGGTTGCCCCTTTTCTTCCACATCCCGTTTTCCGCATATACCGCCCCCTATTTATATCTATCTCTTTGAATAATAAGAGAAAGAGAGAGAGATATAGGGGGTAAACCCCATCCACGGGTTAGCGTAGGTGGTTAAAAAGTGATCCACGGGTTAGAGGGCCATCCACGGGTTAACACGTGGAAACCCGTGGAAGGTAAGGCGTTGATAGGCGTGAAGTTTTTCCCTGAAAAGGGCCCCATCCACGGATCCACGGGTTAATCTGCCCCTGGTACCCCCCATTTTTTTCCAGAGGCCCCCCATGGACCCCCTGATTACCGCCTACCTCTCCTGGCTCGAACACAACAAGGGCCGGGCTCCCCGCACCATCGAGAAGTACGGCCCCCTCCTGGAACAGTTGGACTGGTTCCTGGATGGCCGCGGCCGCACCCTGCTCACCGCCACTCTCAAGGATCTGGAGGACTGGGCCGGCCCCGATGCCCACCGCCGAGGCCTGCGCCCCATCACTCGTGGCCCCATGGTGAGCTGCGTGCGCGGCTTCTACGCCTGGCTGGTCCAGCAGGGCCACATCGTGGAGAACCCCACGAAGTACCTGCCCACACCCAAGACCGGCACGCCCCTGCCCACCCCCCTGAGCCTGAAGAACGCTGAGAAGCTGCTTATGCAGCCGGACATCAGCACCTTCATCGGCCTGCGGGATGCGGCCATCCTCTCGGTGCTCATGGGCTGCGGCCTGCGCGTGACGGGCCTCACGGGCCTCAACGAGTCCAGCCTGCAGTGGGTGAACTACGAAGGTCAGGAGTGGCTGGTGATCCGCACCCTGGAGAAGGGACGCAAGGAGCGCCTGGTGCCGGCCCCCCACGACACCCGCCTGCTGCTCCGAGCCTACCTGGGCCATGAGGAGCTGCAGCGCATCGATCGCACCTTGCCGGATGGGGACAAGGTGCTGTTCGTCTCCACCCGGGCCGGGATCCCCGCCCACGAGTATTACGGCGAGGCCCGGCGGATCAGCGTGAATGGCGTGAACGAGATGATCCTGCGGCATGGCGAGAAGGCCGGCATCCCCCGCAATCAGCTCCACGCCCATGCGGCCCGGCACCTGTATGGCACCGAGCTGGCCGAGTCGGGGGCCGATGTGCTCCACATCCAGGCCCTGATGGGGCACGTGGATGCCAAGACCACTCAGGTGTACACGCGCCTGGCCATGCGCACCCTCGCGGAGAAGGTGGCCAGCGGTAACCCCCTGGGCAAGATCCGCACCCCGGTCAGCGACCTGGTGAAGCGGCTGGAAGAGGCACAGGGGCACCGGAAAGCAGCCGCCAGGAGGTCATAACCGTCTGTTTTTATTTGAATAACGCAGTTCGAACGCCTCATACTCACCCCGCGCCAGCCTGCTACGGGCACTAAAGCTTAATGTTGACGCGCGTCTTCGCTTTACCGCCGATGGTGCGAACTTGTGGGGCAGTAGCGGTGCAGTGCAGCAAACGGTAGGGGTTCCGTATCAACTTCGCATACCGTCAAAAAGCGAAGTAGCGGACCGGAGCTGAACGGTGTAATGCGGGCTGCAGGGGTGGTGTGGAAACGGAAAAGCGAAGTGAAACCGGGGGAATGGTCGGGCGGTGGTGTCCAGGGCTGCGCGGGTGGAGGCCTGGGGCTGGATGACCGGGCGGGGGTGGGGGTTCGGCATAAGGGACCGGCCTGCCCGGGACCCAAGGTGGGTACCTGGATGTCTGCACCTATTTCAAACTCTGGATATGCGCGGGATATGCGCGCCGCCCGTGGGCGCAAAAAATATGCGCGGGCGGCGTGAATTTGTTTCATTTTCGGGACTTAACGGGCAATTCGTTACAAAAATGAATTAGAATTGCAGCGTGGACCCGCTCAAAACCGTCAACTTCACGTGCAGTTTCTGCGCACACCGCTTTGAAGCGGAACCGGAGTCCGTCCAGGACGATCCGGACACCCCCTATCACCCCTTTACCTACCACGCCACCTGCCCCAAGTGCGGCGACCCCGCCCAGCAGGCGCAGTGGGAACGGGCCCTGCTCAAGGCCTACACCCGGATGACCGGGCCCACCACCCCGGAGGGCAAGGCCCGGGTGCGGGAGAACGTGCGGGGCTTCCCCACCCCGGAACAGGCGCAGCTCACCCGGTTCAACGCCCTGAAACACGGCCTTTACGCACGGGTGGCCACCTTCTTCCCGGCCAAGCCCGGCCGCTATCCCCATTGCGAGGGATGCGACTACCGTCCCACCTGTGGCCAGGGCAACAAGCACTGCCTGCGCCGCGCCGAGCTCTACCTGAAACACCACGTGGCTTTCGAGACCCGCGACCCGGGCCTGCTCACGGAGCTGCGTGCCGACACCCAGGCCGGCATCCAGGCCCTGATCAACGACATGATCCTTACCATCACCCAGGACGGTGGCCCCAGGCTGATCAGCCCGGAGTGGTACACAGACAAGGAGGGTGCGGTGCACCTGGTGCGATACCAGGACAGCGACGGAAACATCCACCAGGTGTACAAGCACGAGGCCCACCCCCTGCTGAAACACCTCATGGACTACATCAGCAAGAACACCATGACCCTGGGCGACATGGGCATGACTCCCAAGGTGATCCAGCAGGAAGAGGAAGAGCGCGGCCACCTGGAAGACAAGCGCAAGGCCCGGGAGGAGTTCAGCGAGTTCCAGCAGCGGCAGATGGACCAGCAACAGCGGCTGATGCAGCTCATCGAGCGGGGCGCCCCACCGGCGGGCCGGGTGATCGAGGCCACGGACGAGGGCCCCGGCGATGGCTGAGCGCATCACCCGCAAGCAGCGCATCGAGATGCAGCAGGTGGCCGAGCGGGAGATCCAGCGCTACGCCGACGACCACGCCGCCTGGCACAAACACGTGCACAACGTGGAGCTGGACCCCATCCAGGTGCTCAAGTGCAACGAGATGGACCAGCACAAGAACACCCTGGACTTCGCCAGCCGCCGCACCGGCAAGACCGCGGTCAAGGAGATGTACCAGCTCAAGTGGAACGCCTGTCACTCGGACCAGGAGCTGGGCATCGTTGCCCCCCGGGAGGCCCAGAGCCTTGTCAATCTCGGGTACCACCTGGAGGCCATCAACCGATCGGAGATCCTGGCCGCCTACATCCGCACCAAGGGCGGCCGCCGCCAGTTGGCCGACACCTACTATCAGTTCGAGAACCGCAGCCAGGCCAAGGCCTACGGCATCATGGCCAACGTGGACGGTGGCGACCTCACCGCCGCATCCCTGGAGGAGGTAGACGACATGCCCCGGGATCGGCTGTTCAGCCGCTTCCTGCTGATGATGGGCTCCACCCGCCGTCTCGGCGCCGATACCACCTCAAAGAATGATCCCCAGGTGCGCATCACCGGCGTCTACAAGGGGGCCGACACACTCACCGACCTGATCGACTCCGGAGAGTACCGCGTGGTCGGCGCCTTCCGTGGCGACCGGGCCCGGGACGAAGTGCGGCACATGATCGCCCTGGGCTACATCGACCCCAACGGCGTGGACGTGGAGACCTACAGCTACCCGGTACCCATCGCCAACGCCGTGAACGCCATGGACCTGGGCCTGCTCAACCGGGAATTCATGGAGAGCATGCGCGTGCAGCTCTCCCCCGACGAATTCACCCGCCAGCTCCTGTGCGTGAACACCAGCTCCCGCAACCTCATCTGGGAACGCTGGCTGCGCTGGGCCATCCAGCTGGGCGTGAAGGTGCAGCAACGTCCCCAGCCCCCGCAGGTGGGAGAACGCTACAAGAAACGCGGCCTCATCGCCTTCGGCTACGACGCCTCCGGCCACGGCGAAGACCCCCAGGCCTCCCGCCATGCGTTCGTCGTAGTGGAAGACCTGGGCGGCTGGGCCTGCGTGATCTGGTGTCGCACCTGGCCCCCGGGGACCGACGAAGGCACCGTCAAGCGCGACCTCATCAGCTACTGGCGCTACTACAACCCGGACCACGCCATTGGCGACGCCTACGCCGTGGGCATGCTCACCCAGTTGTGCGACGAACTCTATGCCGCCGGTCTCACCCAGGTAGACCGCCGCACCATAGGCGACGGCAACAGCACCGCCAGCACCTGGCCCGAGTGGCCCTTTGCCCCCCTGCGCTTCGAAGGCATGGCCAAGCACTCCATGGCCACCGGCGTGCAGGCCGCCTACTACAACAACCGCATCGTCCACCCCTACGTGGACGACCTGCCGCCCACCGATGAGGACGCCAACTGGATCCGCCAGCTGGGCGCCCAAGTCATCAACATTCGCGCCGAGTCCACCAGCAAGAGCTACGCCAGCTACAAGATGGTGAAAAAATCCATCGGGGACGACCTGTTCGACGCCCTCATGGCCGCCGTCTGGGCCCTCATCACCCGTGGCGCCGGCATCACCCAAACCTCCGTCCTGGTCACCCAGCGTGACCGACAGCAAATGTTGGGAGCCCCCGCATGAGCGCCCTCACCCCTCTGCTCCGCGCCCTGGGCATCAACCGCCCGGCCCCCGAGCTCCCCGACGAACAACCCCAGGGGGCCCAGGAACGTGGCTATCGCACCACCGACGAAAGCCGGCTGCGCATTCTCTACAACGACATGATTGCGGACCCGGCCCTGCGCGCCGCCATCTTCGAGATCCGGGAGATGCAGCGCCGCGACGGCCGCGTGAAGAAAATCCACAACCGCACCGCCCGCGCCGCCACCAAGGGCGGGCTGCAGATCAGCACCGCCAGCAGCAACAAGCGCCTGATCAAACACTGGCTGGCCTTCGAAATGCGCCTGGGCCTATGGAACCGCCAGAAACTGGAAAGCGACTTCCGCGGCCTGATGATGGAAGGCAACCTGCCCATGCAATGGGTGCTGGACCCGGACGGCCGCAGCGTAGTGGCCGCCGTGCGCATGCCCACCGAGAGCATCCGCCCCCGCACCGGCCCCAACGGTCGATTTCAGGACCTCACCCGGGCCTACGAACAGTGGGACCTGCTCACCGGCCAGGTCATCGCCACCTGGCCCCTCTGGGCCCTCACCCTGGTGCGCCTCAACCCCGACAACTACGACGACCTGGGCTGTCTCGGCCGACCCTACCTGGACGCCGGCCGCGAAGTGTGGCGCAAGCTCACCATGACCGAAGAGGATCTGGTCATCCGCCGCCGCGAGCGCGCCCCCATGCGCACTGCGCACTTCCTTGAAGGGGCCAACGAAGACGAACTGGAGGCCTACCGCCAAAGCATCGAGAGCGACCAGAAACAGATCGCCAGCAACTTCTACAGCAACAAGAAAGGCAGCGTGCAGGCCGTCCAGGGCGATGCCAACCTGGACCAGATCGCCGACGTGGTTCACCTGCTGGACACCTTCTTCAGCGGCGCGCCCGCCCCCAAGGCCTTGTTCGGCTACGTGGGCGACCTCTCCCGCGACATCCTCGAAGACCTCAAGCAGGACTTCTTCGACGAGCTGGACGCCATGCAGGACACCCTCGCCTTCGTCTACGAGATCGGCTTCCGCCTGGACCTGCTCCTGCACGGCATGAACCCCGACGCCTACGAGTTCGACATCAAGTTTGCCGAACGCCGCACCGAAACCCTCAACCAGGCCGCCGACCGCGCCCTGAAGCTGCGCACCATCGGCGTGCCCTACGAAACCGTGTGGCAAGTGGCCGGCCTGGATCCGGCCGACGTGCGCAAGCAGATCGAGGCCGAGCGCAACAGCACCGATCCCTACCCCCAGGGCGAAGAGATCCCCACCAGCAGCCGCCGCATCAGCATCACCCCCGGGCAGGGCAAGAAAGGGGAAAGCGGGACCACCATCAGCAACCGGTGACCGGCCATGAATAAAGTCCAGCGCGCTAAGGTAAAAGCTCTTACCCAATGCCGTGCCCACCCCGGCAGTTGGGAGGAACGCTTCATCCGCTCGCTGGACTGGCTGCGTGCCCACGACCCCGCCACCACCCTCACCCCCAACCAACGCTACCACCTGGACCTGGCCATCTGGCGGTTTCGCCGCCAGCTGGCCGGGCGTGAAAACGGCTACGTCCTCCCCACCGAAGAACCCCGCCCCCAGGACTACACCCACGAACCCAAGCCACCCCGCCAAGGCTCTCTCCTATGATGCGCCTCGCCGTCAAAGCCGCCATCCGTCGCGCCATGTCCTCCGCCCGCGGCGACCTGGAACAGCTCGACCAGGAAACCGCCCGGGAACTCCTGGCCCTGTACGCCGGCGCCGTCACGGACATTGGCATTGAACTCACCGGCTACGCCGACGACCAGGACAACATCCGCGCCGAGGTGCTGGCCCAGCTCATGGACATGGCCACCGCCCGCATGGTGGAACTGGCCGAGGCCCGCAACGTCCTCCTGGACGACCGCCTGGCCCAGGCCGCCCGCCTCGGCATCCGGGCCTTCGGCGAAGACGCCGGCGCCCTGGATGCCTCCCTCCTGGAACTCGCCGAAAAGGCCGTGCGCAAGGTGCGCAGCTTCGTGGCCGAAGACGGCCTGCAACTCTCCGATCGGTTGTGGCGCAACGACCGCCAGGCCCGCCAGCTCATCGGCGAACAGATCGAAGCCGTGGTGCTGCAGGGCCGATCCGCCAGCCAGGCCGCCCGGGAATTCCTGGCCCAGGGCGAAGACATCCCCCCGGAGATCGCCCGCAAGATGCAGGCCGCCACCCCCGGCCGCATCAAGCGCGGCCTCGGCCAGGCCCTGGTCCGCGACGAAGGCAGTGCCTACGCCAACGCCCTGCGCGTATTCCGCACCGAGATCAACCGCGCCCACGGCGAAGCCTTCCGGGAAAGCATGTCCGCCCACCCCGAGGTGATCGGCGAACGCTTCGAGCTCAGCCCGGCACACCCACAAAAAGACATCTGCGATTTACATGCCTCCGCCAACCTCCACGGCCTCGGCCCTGGCGTGTACCCCGTAGGTAAATCCCCCTGGCCAGCCCACCCCAACACCCTGAGCTACCTCACCCCCGTATTCGCCGACGAGGTGAAGCCGGAAGACCGCCAGGGCAAGGAAAACCGCATGGACTGGCTCCAACGCCAGCCCCCCGGCACCCTCCGCCAGGTGCTCGGCCACAAGAAAGCCGCCGCCCTGAAAGCCGGCCACCTCAGGGAAAACCAGATCGGGACCCCCTGGCGCGTGCTCAAGCAGCGCTACGAACGCCAGGGCATCGACATCGAGGACCTATGAAGGTCAGGAAACTCCCCATCCGCTGCCCCACCTGCCGCCGCATCCTCTACGACGGCCGCGTGGTGAAAAACACCCGCTGCCTGCGCCGGGACGCAGACAGCGACCGATTCGAGGCCAAGTGCGAGTGCAGAACGTGGGTGGGGTTACCGCTGGGGGATCCTCAGGCTTGAGTCATCGGGGCGAGTGTCACACCATATGGGCACACTCACACCCGACTGCACTCACCGCCCTATGGAGCTCCATGATTATCTCGCCGTGCTGACCCTGCTGGTCTCCATCCTGGCGATGGGGGTGATCCTGCTCGGATACATTGAGTACGTTCGGGTCCGTGCCCTGCGACGCGAGCTTCAGGCCTGGCGCACCCAGGTGGAAGATCGGCTGTACCGCAACGCCAAAGCTCAGCAGCAGATCCAGGCCAGCTACCACGTGGAATCACCTGAGCAACGCATCAGCCTCATTGAATCGGCCCTGGAGGCAGACCCCGACACCTTCAACGGCTACAACGCCCTGGGGTGGGAAAGGATGAATCAGGACGACATACCGGGGGCCATCGCAGCCTTTGAGCAGGCCACCATCCGGCATCCCAAGGATAAGGCGGGCTACTTCGATCTGGCCTGGGCGCATCTGCGCATCAACCGCCCCGACAAGGCCCGCAAATCCCTGGACAAGGCGCTGCGGGTGGATCCGTCCTCCAGGGAGGACATTGATGCCTCACCTGATCTGGCCAACCTGTACCGTTGATCGCCTTTGGCGAGAGGGGCCATGCGCCGCATACCAGTCTATCAAACGCCATTCTTGGAGTTGAAAAGGTAATTCACCACAATGACAAACATTTGCTCCCTAAAACGAGGGGGCAGCGCGCCATAAGTTGCTCAAACGAGAATTTCAATAAAACACACCCCCAATAAGTTCCCTTTTTGAAACTTTCTGCTCTATAATCAAAGCGTCCCGAACGGTCGGGCGCCAAGGTACGACCATCCTCACAGCGGTCGATAAGCCGGCACAGCTCCCTTCACCCCGTGGGGGAGCCTTGCCGGCTTTTTTTTGGGAAAACGCATGCCACAGCACGCACACAAACGACTCGAAGCCCCGCCCCATCCCGGATCAGTGCGCCTCCTGACCGGGCTGCATGTGTCTCTGTCAGAGGGTCAGCGCACCTCGGTCGTCACCATCACCCGCACCGGAACCTTCACCGACCCCCGCTATGGCCAGTTCGAGATCACCCCCCGCCTGCTGCAGGGCATGGTCAGCAACTTCCAGCGCGGCACCTACGGGCAGGACATCTTCCTGGATGTAGCCCACCTGCCCAGCAACGGCGCCGCCGCCAAAGTGCTGGACCTGTTTACCGAAGGCAGCCGCCTGCGGGCCCGGGTGGAGTGGACCCCCTACGGCACCGACGCCGTCACCCAACGCGGCTACCGCTACCTCAGCGCCGAATACGTGGAGGACTTCGTAGACAACGAGACCGGCCAGCGCCACGGCCCCGTCCTGCTGGGCGCAGGCCTCACCGTGCGCCCCGTGATCAAGCGCCTGGATCCGGTCCAGCTCTCCGAAGCGGACCACCCCACCCTGATTCACCCCGAACTGCTCAAAACCCTATCCCAAGAGGCACAGAACACCATGGAAAAATGGCTCAAGAAGCTGCGCGCCAGACTGCAGGCCCGCAAACTGTCCGAAGACACCATCACCTCCCTCATGGCCGCCGCCGAACAGGCCGCCAAGGCCCTGGGAGAAGATGAAACCGCCCTCAACACCCTGGCCGATCGCTTCGACGACACCGCCAAGCAGCTGGCCGAGGCCACCGCCACCGGCGGCCAGCCCGTGCAGCTCTCCATCACCCTGCCCGAACCCGGCAAGGGCCAGGCCCAGGGCGACAACAAGCCGCCCCAAGGCGCCGCCCCAAAGGCCCTCAGCGAAGAAGACGTGCGCCGTATCCTGGCGGCAGAGCGCGAAGCCGCCAGCCAGGCCGCCAAGCAACTGGCCGAAACCCTGGAGAACAACCAGAACCTGTTCGACCAGGTGCTCACCGAGGCCAAAGGCCTGGACGAAGACACCCGCCAGGCCCTGAGCGACGCCCGCGATCTGGTCACCGCCGACATGACCACCGACCAGGTGCGCAAACTGGCCGAGCACCAGGTGGCCACCGGCAACCGCATCATGGCCGCCCGCCAGCTCTCCAGCATGGGCTACGGCAGCCCCGCCGGACAGGTGAGCATCACCCCCGGGCAGGACACCGACGCCCTGCGCCTGCAGCAGGAGATTGACAAGGGCCTGCGTAACTCCCTGTCGTTCGCCAACCACCAGGTGCGCGCACCGGAAAAGACCTCCGGGTTCGTCAGCCGCGTGCTGGCCGAGTTCGACCGCACCCACGCCCGCCGCCTGTCCGAAGAGGCCCGCGCCCTCTCCGGCGAAACCAACATCGGCCACACCGACCTCCCGGTGGGATTCCAGCGCACGGTCATCCGCGAAGCCCTGCACGACCTCAACATCCTGCAGCTGGTCCAGACCCTCACCGACCCCAGCGCCACCATGACCACCCAGGTGCCCTACGAACAGCGGGACACCTCCGAGGTGGTCAATGACGGCATCGTGTTCGAAGGCCACGGCATCCCCCGTGCCGGCGTGCGCCAGATGATGGACATCGCCTACGTGCTGGCCATGAAGCTGAGCCTCAAGCTCACCAACGAGGTCATGCACTTCACCCGGTCCAGCCAGATCAACTGGGACGCCTACGCCCGCAACGTGGAGAGCAACGCCCGCGTGATGCGGGAACTGGTGAGCCGCCGCATTGCCAACGACATGCAGCGCGCCGCCGATGCCTACCTGGCCGCCAACGTGGCGGACGAGTCCATCGCCACCCAGCTGGACGGCGCCACCCACACCATCAAAACGGTGGAGTTCCCCCTGGTGCGTCCCCACCAGCGGTACGACATGCAGGGCAACGCCGTGGGCAACCCGGACAACCCCATCACCATCGCATTAGGCGCCACCGAAGTGCCGGCATGGGACGGCAGCGGCGACCAGGACCCGGGCACCTACTACCGGGTGAAGAACTTCAACCTGGGGTACATCCAGTTCGTGGACGAAGACGGAGTGCCCGTCACCCCCGACGAGGCCACCGCCACCATCAGCTATTCCTACGCCACCAACCTGGTCAAGTGGGACAGCGACGTACCCAACGGCGAAAAGCAGGAGGTACACCTCAACCGCCTGCTGCAGCGCATTGGTGCCCGTAAGGCCACCCTGTCCAGCGATCGGTTCATCCAGCCCAACTTCCTGCTGATGAGCCCCATCCTCAACGACATGTGCACCAACGCCGAGCAGTTCGCCCTGCACAGCCAGCGGTCCGGCAGCGACACCGACGCCACCGGCGACCTGGAACGGGTGAAGGGCCTGCCCGCCTGGGGCACCAACGCCCCCGGCATCGATCTTGGGGATGAACGCATCCTCATGGGCCAGCGGGGCACCACCACCTACACCGTGGCCAAGCCCTTCGGCACCGGCACCCCCTTCGAGGCGGTAGACGCCCAGGGCCGACCCACGGGCGAAAAGGTGGCCTATGGCGAGGAATACAACGCCATCCACACCCCCGCGCCCATCCGCAACCGCTACACCAGCGTGCTGGTGTACAGCGCCGGCAACCGGTAAGCGCCACGGCCAGGGAAGGCCCACACCGGCCCGGGGTAACCCCCGGGCCCATGGGGGACGCATGAAAGTCATCCACCAGAACAACACCCCACGCACCGTGCACATAGGCGGCGTGACCATCCCCCCCGGCGAAGCCCGGGAGGTGGACGCCGCCGACCTGCGCCGGGCGCCCCAACAACCCAAGCCCCAGGCCGCCGAGCCCACCGAGGCCGACGCCCTGGCCCACGCCTGCAATGCCCTGCTTTGCGGCACCGTGGCCGAGATCCGCCAGGCCCTCCCCGGCCTGGAAGACCTCGGCCCCCTGCTGGCCGCCGAACAGGCCGGCGCCAACCGCAAGGGCGTGATCGAAGCCATCGGAACCGAGCGCCTGCGCCGGGCCACCCAAGGGGGTGAGGCATGAAGGCCGCCGAAGCCCTCACCCGCGTCATTCTCCCCGGGCTGGAACTGCTCCCCCAGCGCATGAACAGCCCCGAGGCCCGGGCCATGCTCATCGCCATTGGCCTGCAGGAGAGCCGCTGGATGTACCGCCGGCAGATCCGTGGGCCAGCCCGCGGATACATGCAATTCGAAATGGGCGGCGGCGTGCACGGCGTGCTCCACCACCGCGCCACCGCAGCCCTGGCCGAGGAGGTGTGCCACCGACTGGACTACGAGGCCACCCCGGCTCAGGTGTACACCGCCATCGAGCACAACGACCCCCTGGCCACAGTGTTTGCCCGCCTGCTGCTCTGGACCCTGCCCAGCCCCCTGCCCCAGCGCGGCGACATGGCCGAATCCTGGCGGCAATACATGGAGGCCTGGCGCCCCGGCCGCCCCCACCCCGACACATGGCCCGACTTCTACACCCAGGCCTGGGACATCGTGCTGGCCCATGAGGAGAACCGCCCATGAAGATCACCATCATCGCCCTACTCGCCGCCCTCACCCTGGGCGCCTGCGCCTCCCTGGGCGACAACCAGCGCACCGTACAACTGAGCGTGCAGTACGCCACCCTCAAGTACATCGGCGACGACCCGGCCAAGGCCCAGCGGGTGCACCAGGTGGCCAAGGAGGTGTTGCCCGGGCTCTCCGGGGCTACCACCATAGGCGCCCTGGAAAACACCCTGCGCAACCGGATCCAGTGGCACCGCCTCGACATGGCGGACCGCCTGCTGCTGGACACCCTCATCACCGAATTGGCCGCCGATCTGCACGCGCGCATGGGTGAAGGCGTGCTGGACGCCGACCAGCGCGCCCGGGTGGAAACCGTCATCTACTGGGTGCAGCAGGCCGCCAACCCGGTGGCGCCCAGGGAGGTGAGCGATGCCCTTTGAAACCAGCCTGCACGTTCACAAACTGGCCCCCGACCGCTGGCAGCTCACGCAAGACCTGGTGTACCACGCCACCCTGGACGATGAACCTCTCATCGTGGAGGTACCGGATGGGTACATCACCGACTTCGCCAGCGTGCCCCGCTGGCCGGTGGCCTACTGGCTGACCGGCAACACCGCCCATCGGGCCGCCGTGGTGCACGACTGGCTGTACGACCACAGAGCCCCCTCGCTTCACAGCCTGCGCTGGCTCACCCGCAAACAGGCCGACCAGGTCTTTCTCCAGGCCATGGCAGACAGCGGCGTGCCCTGGTGGCGCCGGCGGCTGATGTACACCGCCGTGCGCACGTTTGGCGGCGCTGCCTGGAATGCCTACCGCCACCCGGAATGAGCGACCACCCATGACCGATGCCGGATACCAATCGTTGCGACAGGAACTGAAAGAGCTCAGGAGCGAACTCACCGCCCGGTTGGACAGCCTCAGTGCCAGCCTGCTGGACCTGGCGCGCCTGGAAGGCCGACAACACCGCCACGACGACGCCATCAAGCGCATCGGCGGCCAGGTAGACACCCACGAAGAACGCATCCGCACCCTGGAGGCCGCCAGCAGCGGCGACGTGATTCGCTGGCAACTGGGCCGCTGGATCATCGTGTTTGTCATCACCGGGGCCTCATCCCTGTTCACCGGCGTGGCCGTGGGGATCACCGTCTTCTACTTCACCCAAGGAGGTGGCGCGTGATCACCCTGCCCAACATGATCGCCGACCACACCGCCGCCCTCGGCCCCACCGCCCAGCGCTTCCAGCCCGAAGACCTGGAGCGCCACATCACCGCCGCCCTGCGCAGCCTGAGCCGGTACCGGCCGGTGACCCGCCGCGCCACCGTGCTGCTGCAACCGGGCGTGGGGGCCTACCCCGCCCCCGCCGACCTGGTGCGCGTGATCAGCCACGCCTGGGGCGCCGACCACACCGTGCAACCCTGGGACACCCACTACCTCGGCCCCCGCCCCCGCGTGCTCACCCACCACGACGGCGAACAGATGTGGATTGAATTCACCCCCTCGCCCACTGCCACGCAGGTGCACAAGTGGGGCACCCAATGCCCCTACCGCTACTCTGCCCGCCACACCCTCACCGAAGAGAGCGGCACCGTGCCCGAAGACGACCGCCACCTGGTGCGCCTGCGCGCCCAGCTGGAGGCCCTGCGGGAGCTGGCCGTGGCCGGCGTGACCGACACCATCCAAATCCACCGCGGCATGGGTGCCAGCCTGCCCAGCAACGGCACTCCCGCCGCCATGGCCCAGCAATGGCAGCAAATCTACCTGCAGGAGGTACAGCATGGCCGTTGACGTGCGAATTGAGTTCGACACCGAAGCCCTCAGCGCCGCCCTGGAGCGCGCCCCCGGGCAGGTGCTCCAGGCAGTGGACAGCAAGCTGGAACGCGGCGCCCTGGAGATCGCCCGCGAGCTCAAGCGCACCGGCCCCAAGGCCACCAGCCAGATGATCAACAGCGTGGACGTCCGCCAGTCCGGCCCCCTGGCCTGGTCCGTGGGCCCCAGCGCAGCCCACGGCGTGTTCGTGGAGCTGGGCCGCCGCCCCGGTGGCCGCCAGCCCCCCGCCTCGGCCCTGGCCGACTGGGTGAAAACCAAGCTGGGCGTGGCCGACCCGAAAGAGCGCGCCCGCATCGGCTTCCTCATCGCCCGCCGCATTGCCCGCGATGGCATCGAACCCCAGCCCTGGGTGAGCCCCATCGCCGCCAGCCCAGAATGGGCCGACCGCATCGCCACCCTGGTGAGTCAGGGCGTAGACCAAGGCCTGCAACAAGCGGGGATGAGCTGATGTGGTGGCCCATCCTCCAAGCCATGCAAGCGCGCCTGGTGGAGCACCTGGATGTACCCGTGCAACTGGGTGGCGACGCCCAGGTGCCCCGCGAGGCCAAGGTGCAACTCCTGCGCGGCCCCGGCACCCCCCGCACCGACTGGGACCAGACCGGCCGCCAGGACCAGACCGTGTTCATCGAACTGTGGTCCTACGACCACGACAACGCCACGGCGTATGCCGCCCTGGCCGAGCTGGAAGACCAGGTGCAAAACGCCCTGTTCAACACCCCCTTACCCATCGATCCAGACGTGGACGCCCTGCTCACCCTGGCATCGATCGAACCCGATGGCGACGCCTTCCGCCCCTCTGTGGCCTGCCGCCTCTCCGTCACCGTGAAATGCCGCCGCCGGCGGAAACGCAACATCACACCAGCATGAGGACATGACCCATGTCGAGAACTTCCACCACAAACGGCTATCGCGGCCGCGGCCGCTTCACCCTGCGCCCCCTGGCCGGGGGTAAACCCTTTGAACTGGGGAACGCCGTCAACCTGAACGAAACCATCGAGGTAGACCGCCAGGCACGGCAGGACTTCCAAGACGCCAGCGGCGGCGAACTTGATGTGATCGAGCGCGTGACCAGCTACACGTTCGAGGTCACGGTGAACGACATCACCCCCCAGAACATTGCCCTGGGTTTGCGTGGCACGGTAGCCGCCATCGACTCCGCCGATGTGACCGACGAACCCCTGCACGCCTGGCCGGGAGTGCGCTCCGCGTTCAAATACCTGCCGGATCCGGATAAGACCATCACCGTCACCACTGCGGAGGAAACGCCCACCACCCTGGTAGCCGGGGAAGACTACGAGCTCACCCCCCACGGCCTGCGCCTGCTGCCCACCCCTGTGAACATCACCCCGCCGGTGGACGAGGATGAGGCCATCCCCCTGCTGGTCACCTACCACCGCAACCCGCAGTCCCTCATCCAGGCCCTGGTGAATACCGGCCTGGAGTTCGAAATGACCTACGAGGGCTACAACGAAATCGACTCCGGAAACCCCAACACCGTGCGCTACTTCCGCGTGAAATTTAGCCCCACCAGTGGATTCCAGCGTCACGGGGGTGATGAGTTTGCCGAACTGGCCCTGGCGGGAACGGTACTCAAGGATCCCAACCGCACCGGTGAAGGCGTGTCCGCCTACATGGAGCAAACCATGATCTAACCCCCCAGTCGGGCACCCCCCATGCCCGGCAGCTGAGGACGGCAGCCCCCATACCCGCGCCCCCGCCGCGGTCCGTCCACGCGGGGACTCATTCAGGAGCCCGCCACATGTCAAACCCAGCTGTCACCATACTGCTCAGGGCCAAAGATCAGGCCACCCGAACCCTAACCCGTCTGCGCGACACACTGCGCGGCACGGGCCAGGCCGGGGAGCAGGCCGGGCAGGAGGCTGGCGCCGGCCTCAGCCAGATCGACAGCGCCGCCCAACGACCCGCCGGCCCGCTGCGTCGGCTGGTAAACCATCTGCGTGGCCTGGGCGACACCGGCCAAAACGCGGGCCGCAAGGCCGGCGGAGGCATGGACACCCTCAGCGGCAAGGCCAGCGCCGCCGCCGCACCGGTCGTGCGTTTGGGCGGGCTCATTAAAGCCCTGGCCGTTGGCGCAGCGGCCAGGGCTTTCCTCCTCGTTAACACCACTGCCGAACAACTCCGCCTGGGTTTCGAGGCCGTTACCGGGTCTGCCGAACGCGCCAGTCAGGAATTGGACTATGTGCGCGAGGTGGCGGACCGCACCGGCCAGTCTGCTGATCGCCTGGCCCAGCAGTACCTCAACCTCACCGCCGCGTCCCAGGCCACCAGGATGGAGGGGCAGGCCACGCGGGACATCTTCGAGGCTGTTACCAGTGCTATGGGCCAGCTGGGCCGGTCCTCCGATGACACGGCAGGCGCCCTGCTCGCGATTGAGCAAATGATCTCCAAGGGTCGAGTGAGCGCCGAGGAGCTACGCCAGCAGCTGGGTGAACGGCTCCCCGGTGCATTCCGCATGGCGGCAGAGGCCGTTGGCGTGACCACCGAGGAACTGGACAAAATGCTAGCCGCCGGCGAACTGACCGCCGACCAACTCCTCCCCGCTTTGGCCGCCCGTCTCGGCGAAGTCTACGACACCAACAAACGCGCCGAAGGCCTGACCGCCGCATGGGGCCGCTTCAAAAACGCACTCACCGGCGTGGGAGCCCAGGCCGGTGAAACAACCGGCGTGATTAGCCTGCTGGCCACCGGCCTGAACAAGGCCGCCGAGGCCATCCCCAAGGTCTACGGCCACCTCGAAACCCTGTACGAGAAGCTGCGCAATAGCGGTGCCATAGAGGCGTTCGGGAAACAGATCCGGGACATTTTTAATGCCGCCCGAGAGCAAGTAGAGCGGTTCATCGACTCCGTGGACGTGGACGCGCTCATGGAACGATTCCGAAACCTGGCCGCCAGTACCGAATCATCCCTGAGCAAATGGTCCGGCTACCTGCGCACCGGCGGCCAGGTGGCCGGCGTCTTCTTCGGCGCCATCCAGACCGGCGTGAACACCATCCTGGCCGCCTTCTTCGGCCTGGCGGCTGGCGTGTCGAAGGTTGTCCAGGGCATCACCCTGGGGCTGAGCAAGATCAACGAAGGCCTCGCCCGCATCACTTTCGGCGGCGTCAGCGAGCACTACCGCCAAGTAGCAGAGGACATCCGCAACGTATCCGACGCCATGGGCGCCTCCGTCGAGGCCAACACCCAGCGAGCCAAAGACGCCCTCGACCGAGCCGCCGACAGTGGCCAGAAACTGCGCGACCGATTCACCGAACTGGCCACCGGTGCCGACACCGCCGGCGCAGCCACCCGCCGCATGGCCGAGGAGCAAGAGGAAGCTGCCGAGAAGGTGGGCCTCACCGCCGATGCCCTGGACGCCTTGGGCGAAGGCGTGGAGTACGTGGACGGAGAGATCCGAGGGCTGAGCCAAACCGCCGAAGATGGCGGCAAGGCCATGGACGGCTTGGCCGACGACAGCGAAGACGCGGCAGACGCCCTGGACGGCGTGCGTCAAGAAGCCAAGGACGCCAAGGATGAGCTACTGCGCCTGATGCAGGTGGGCGCCAGCATGGACGAGATAGCCGCCGCGAGCCAACGGTATGAAGCCGCACAGAGGCGGGCAAAGGGCGCGTCGGAGGAGTCGGGGAAGGCGGCCGAGGAGGCAAGCGAGAAGACAAACACGCTGGCGTCTTCATACGACGGTGCCGGCGATGCCATCGACAGGATGGGGGAGGTAGAGCGCCTATCACGAATTCGCGCTGACCTGGGGGTGATGTTCCAGGAGGGAGAAATCAGCGCAGACCAATACAACGAATCGGTCAAGGGGGTGGATAGCGAGTTAAGGGTCTTGTCCAAGTCCTCCAAAGAGGCAGGGGAACAACAAAACGATCTCAAAAACGATCTCGAAGGCACCAAGGACAACCTGAAAGACACGGAAGAACAAGCGGGCAAATCCGCCAAAAATATCCAGAGCGTGGCCGCCCACATGGCTGCCTTTGTGGCAGAGAAGCGGGCGGAGATGGAGGGCCTATCCAAAGCCGCACTGGAACACTTCAGCCGCCTGTCGTCGGGTATTCGTCAGTTTAATAAGGACGCGAAACTCACCGCCGAAGATGGCGTGGAGTATTTCCGGCAGAAAATGCAGGAGGCGGGCAAGGAACTGATCTACTGGTCCCTCAGGCTGGCAGATAACCCCTTCTCACGATGGGGCAAGGGGATACAAAAGGCCGCCGCCGCCACCAAGGTTGCATTCTATGAGCAGCGCGTAGAGGCCGAAAAACTGTTCAACGCACTGGAGGATGGCGGCACGGCAGGGGCCATGTCCCTGAGTGAGCTGGAGAGGGAAGCCAGACGAGTCGAGAGCCGCTTCAACCTGCTGGATGAGCAAACCCTCAGTCAGCTACATGCCGCTATAGACGGAGCCCGCAGGAGAATGGAAGACCTGCGGGAATCGAGTCAGTCCACTCTGGAAGACATGCAGGACGAACTGCTGCGCCTCCAGGGCCGGGAAGACGAGCTGGCCCGCCGCCAGCAGGAGCGCAGAAAGCAGGAGCTGCAAGCCCAGCTGAACGAAGCCCGCGCCGCCGGCGACGAGAAAAGCATCCGAGCCCTTCAAGAATCCCTGCGCGTGCTGGAAAAGATCGGCCAGGAGGAAGCCCGCCAACGCCAGGAACGGGACAAGGAGCGCAAACAGCGGGAGCGCGAAACCCAGCAGCGCCAGGAAGCCACCCGCCCCGCCCCACGCCAGGACACCACACCCACCCGCACCGTCCGCATTGAGTTGGGAGGCGCCCGTGTGGACGTGCCCGAGGCCCAGGCCGACGCATTTATCCGTGAACTGGAACGCGCACAGAGGACCGTTCAATGATCCTGCACGGCATCACCCTCCCCGACGACCTCACCTGGGACGACGAATGGGCCTGGACCCCCTACACCGCCGAGGCCGACCACGCGACAGACGGCACACAGATCATCGAGCGCAGCCAGCCCCGCCAGGCGGGCCGCCCGGTCACCCTCACCGGCGCCCAGAACCGCGCCTGGCTCGACCGCGCCACCCTCCAGGCCCTGCACGCAGCCCTCGACCAGAACGCCATGACCCTCACCCTGTGGGATGGCCGCGAACTCACCGTGGGCTGGCGCCACGAAGACACCCCCATTGAAGCCACCGAGGTTCGGCCCCACGCCGGCTGGTGGTACGGCACATTGAGATTGAGGACCGTCTGATGGCGATCTATGAGCAAGACATCAAACTACTGGAATCCCAGCGCCTCACCGACAACGAAGATGGTGGGGGCCGCATCACCGGCCACGAGATCATCGACGGCGAAGCCAACAACATCTTCCCCGATATTTCGAGCCTGGACCGGGTGTATGGGCGGGTGAACTTGAGGAAAGCATACCCCGCCATCCTCACCCCCAACACGGACACGTATTACGGCTCCCACCTCATCATCGCGGACCCGCCCGAAGACCCGAACGTGCATGTCACCCTGTTCGATACCGAGGACTGGACAGACCAACGGGCCAACTCTCGCCAGAGGATCGAGGCATACGTGGTCATGGGGCCGGAAATGCGCGGCTACCTACTGGGCACACAGTATGAAGGCCAGCGACAGATCACCGTCCTGCAACGACTGGACGCGCCAGTGCCAGAGATCGGCACCACCATGGTGCTGGACCTGGATGAGGACGGTTATACCCCACATCGTCAGTACATCCGGATTACCGGCGTGGAACACGCTGAGGTGGAATACGAAGACGACCGCGGGGTGTACATTCGCCGTCGCGTCTTGATGGACATCAGCGAACCCCTGCGCAACGACTTCCCAGGGAACGATCCCAGCCGCACCCGCTCCAGTGGCAGCCTGACAACCGTGCGCGAAACCCGAGTAGCCGACGCGGCCCGGTACTACGGAGTAACACCGCTGGCGGACCCCGCCACACAAGGCGACCTGACCATCAAATGCGACAGGATTTACACACCACTGGTGCCATCCACCCAGGCGGAGAGCCCGCTCACCGATGAACCCGCAGCAGCCGCCGTGGAGATTCCGCTGGAGTCTGGCGGGGAGACCGTAACGGCAACGGACGTGGCACAGACGGGCGAAATACCCATCACGCTGGCAACTCGCCGGTACAACTACATTTTCGCGTGCCTGCCTCGCCCTGCCCCCGGCACCCTGTCCGTCAGCTACCGTTCTCAGGGGAGGTGGTATGACCTGCGAGACAACGGGAGCGGGCAACTGGAAGGCGTCGGCACCGGGACCGTGGACTACAACACCGGCACAGTACAGGTCACGCTTGCAGAGTTACCAGACGTGCCGAGTTCGATCCTTCTGGCCTGGGGGGCGGGCGGCATCAACTACAACGACCGGGCGGGGGTTGAAGGGGATATTGACCCCTTCCGAGTAACGATAAACACCAACACACCAATGCAGCCACAGACCGTCACAGTCACATGGCTGGTAGATGGCGTTACCAAGACAGCGACCGATGCGGGTGTCAGCCCAGCGGGGACGCTACAGGGGGATGCTACAGGCCGGATCAACTATGTCGATGGCGTGATCTACCTTGAGCCCGACATTAACAATATCCCCGACTACGATAGCGTGGTGCAGGTAGAGGGGGATGAGGCCGCAACGCAGACCGTGGCAATTGACCCCGACGTGCAATCGGACGGCACGACCACCATTGATATTGGGCAGCAAATCCAGCCGGGAACGCTCACGCTGAAATACACAGAGCAAGACCCGTATTGGCGTTTCAACATGCTGGCCGACGAAGAAGACGACTCAAAGCAGCAGGTGGTCGTGACGGATGACGGCCTGGGGAATCTTGTCGGTGCGACGGGGATGGTGGACTACACCAACGGAATCATTCAGGTAGAGGTGGAAAGAAAGTACGTCAGGGAAACCGCCAATTCAGGAAGCTATTGGGTGCCGGAATACACGGAATTGCCGGAAAGCTACTCGACTGACACTAGGAGCAGAACCTATGTCCGAGGCCCGGATGCAATGAGGTTTGGGGATACCGGGAATGATGGCTACTTCGTGCAGTACACCGGCACATATAGGTCCGTGAGGAGCATGCTCCTGGTGGGTTCGATCATGGTCGAGTTCTACCCCCCTGGCGTCATGGGAGACACCGTGACGGTACAAGTCCCTGCCCCGGAGGTGAGCGGCAATCTATTGGGTTTGGTCAGGGAGACCATCGTGCCGGGAACGGTGCGATTCAGGTGGCGCGGGGAGATCTACGAGGACCGGGATGGTGAGCTGGTGTACAACCCCGACTCAAGCGGATTCGGTCCCGTGGCGGGGAGCATAAACTACAACACCGGGGAGGTGAGCATGACCCGGTGGGGCACCGGAAGCCAGGAATTGTCGGTTCAGCGAATGGTCACGTCTATCGGGGCCATAGCCACCAACAACATCACATTCCGGGTGGTGGGCGCGCCCCTGAGAAACCAGAGTTTGATCGTCCAGGCCATGACGCCACAGGGAGACCTGCTGACTATCCAGGGGGACGCCAATGGTGTGCTATCTGACCCCACAGGGCGAACCAACGGGAAGGTGGACTGGGAGACAGGCGTGGTCCGCTTGGAGTTTGGGCAGTGGATTGATGGAGAGTTTCAGCAGGAGTTCGACGCTGGGCCAGACGGAGACCCCGCCGATGAGTCTGTGACGATACTCCCCGGCTCTGTGCGGTTCAGCGCCGTGGTATTCCGATCCATACCCCTAGATGCCGACCTCCTGGGCCTGGACCCCGTGCGCCTGCCCAGCGATGGCCGCGTGCCCTTCGTCCGCCCCGGCAACGTCGCCGTCATCCACAACACCCAGACCACCGACATTGGCGATGGCGCCGTCACCACCACCCTGCGCCCCCGCCTCACCTACTGCCATGTGTACGACAGCGAGGGGGAGCGCCTGACCGACGACCGGCTGACTGTGGACCTGGACGCGGGCACCGTAGAGGTGCTGGACCCCTCCGGGCACACCCCCCCATTCACAGCAGAACACCGGATCGAGGACATGCGACTGGTCAGCGAGGTGCAGATCACGGGCTACGTCAGCCTCGCCAGCGCCCTAACGCACGACTACCCAGCCGATGGCACCTACCTGAGCACCGCCCTGCTGTACGGCGACCTCCAGGCCGGCTGGATAGACCCCTGGGCACAGACCACCTGGAACAACGTGTGGAGCGACGAACCCCAGGGCGACAGCCCCACCGCCACACTCAACACCACCGACTACCCCATCGTGGTCACGAACGAAGGCGCCATACAGGAACGCTGGCTGTTGAGATTCGTATCTACCGCCGCCGTGAATGTAATAGGGGAATACACCGGGCAAATCCTCACCAACATCAGCATCAACGAAGATATTGCCCCCACCAACCCCAACACCGGCGTGCCGTATTTCACCATCCCGAAAGAATCCTGGGGCGGGGGTTGGTCAACCGGCAACGCCGTGCGCTTCAACACCCGAGCAGCAAACAGACCCGTATGGATAGCCCGCACCGTGCTGGCATCCGACGAAACTACAGACAGTGACCAGTTCAGATTGCAGATCAGAGGGGACGCACAATGAATATCAGGATGTACTCATGGGACGACGCCGACGCACCGGCCCTCACCAGCGACGCACCAGGAGCCATGGCAAACGTGCTCCGCAAGGTGCTGGTGGATGGCTACGGATCAGGCGACCAAGCCAAGCCCGGCATGGGATGGGAAATGCAGTGGGACAGCGAGACGAACCAGCGGGCGGCGTTCCGCTCAAGCGACCCGCTCAGCACGCAAATCTGGCTGTATGTGGATGACCGCAGCGGGGCAGATACCGGGTTCGCAGGCGGCAACCGCTGGGCACGGGCCTGGGGGATGGAGACGTTCAGCGGATGGGACGCGGGAGAGCCGCAGTTTACGGGGCGGTTTCCGCTGGAGGGTCAGTCTAGTTTTGGGGTGACGATAGCGAAGAACGCTGAGGAAAACTCCGATGTTGTCCCCTGGATTATCGTTGCCAGTGAACGTAGTTTTTATTTGGTGGTGGATCACTCAAGGAAAGATGGATTTATTAGCAAAAATTACGGAGGAGGCGGCTCAGGTCACTTTTTTGGTGATATAAAATCTCGCGTTGTAGGGGATCAGTATTGTTTTGCTGTATGCGGAGGGCGAACCGAAAACTACGTGAGTACGAGTTTTGGGGGCCTTTGGCGTTTAGGTAACGTTAATAACACAGCCAAAGATGGCTTATATATAGCCCGCAACTACGGACAAGAAACCCCCTCTACCCCAATCAGAACATCGTCCAGCAGTGGGGGGAGGTTTGAAATCGGCTGGAGTAGGATAAACGACTATAGCGCGCAAGCCCCATGCCCGATAACGGGCAGGCTGCTAATGACCCAGGCATTTGTGCATGAGTTAAGTGGAGGCGGAGTCATCCGAGGCGAGTGGCCCGGACATAGAACTACCCCTCAAAATATTGGAGTAGACCCTATCGCATATCATCCGAGGATGATGGTTGAGGCAGGCGGGAAAACGTGGGTGTGGTTAAGAATGCTGGTGGATTCATACACTGACTTTGGCGGATTTTTCTTAGATATGGATGGGCCTTGGTATGACGATTGAAGGCGAATTGCTGGGTATTGGCTTATTAAAGCCAGGAAAACATCGCTTGGCTGGTACGGTAACGATTGAAGGTGAGCCAGCACGCCGCATTGTCCGTGCGTTTAATAGGCACACCGGAAGAATAGAGCGGCAGGCGTGGAGCAATGAGGACGGCAGTTATGAGATGACGCCGATCCCCGCTGGGGAATATATGGTTATCGCCCTCGACCACACTCGCACCTACAACGCCGCTATAGCTGATGCTGTAGTGGCCGTGCCGATGGAAGATTGATATGGCCGCGCCAACCACAGGATATAGTCTTGCCAGCGCCCCGGCCCTGATCGACCAGCGCGACGATCTGATCTACGTCCCCCCCGGTCCGCCGGAGGAGGCGCCGGAGGTCGAATCGTCCGGCATCACCCACGACACCCTCTCGTTCACCTGGGGCGCAGTCCAGGCCAACCCCGAGGTCGCCGCCTACACCGCAACGCTCCAGGCCGGGGGAGTAGAGGTGCAGGCATCCACAAGCCCGGACGCCCTCGCCACATTCGAGGGGCTTGATACAGATACCGAATACACCCTGGAGGTGTTCGCAACGAATGACCTGGGGGATGGGCCTGCCGGGACGTTCACGGTATCGACCACACCAGCAGAACCCCCCGCCCCACCAGAAGTGACGATGGTGGTCACGCCAGGGCGAATCGATGTTTCCTGGCCCACCTGGGTGCCAGGGGCCGAGGATTATGTGGTGCGCCTGCTCACCCTCGCAGGGGAGACGATTGAGAGCCAGATCACCGAAGCGTGGGAGGCCCATTTCGAGGCAAGCCCCTCCACCCGCTATCTGGTGCGCGTGACCAGCCGAAACGAATTCGGTGAGGGTGAGCCGTGGGAGGGTGTTGCAGAAACCCCGTATCCGCAAGTGGGCAGTTCTGTGTTGCTGAATTTCACATCCACCCCCATCGTGGATGCCATCGTTGGAGAGCCAGACCCCAACAACGGTCTTGCAGGCGCCGTGCAGGACATTCATGGCGACCCCCTGGCAAACCACCGGGTCCACATCCACGACCGCAACAGCGGGGAACTGGTACGCCGTGTGGACACCGACGAAACCGGGCGATGGGAATGGCGGGGAGCCATGCCGGGGGAATACTACGTTGTGGCAATCAACCCCAGTGTTGATGCTGCGGATTACGCACCCCCCGCAGCCAACCGGCTCACCCCGGTGATTCTGGAGCAACCCCAGGAATGACCCGCCCCGGTGACGACATCCTCCTGCGGGTACTGAGCGGGGGCAGTGCCCAGCCAGGGGATGCCGTTCGCCTTGCCCCCTGTGGTATCAAGCAAGCCCCGGACAGCATTACCCTGGTGGTGGTCGAAGGCGGCAGCGCCCAACCCGGCAACGCCATCACGCTGTTCCCCTGTATGCAGGGGGGCGGGGCAGGCCCAGGGGAGCCAGTAGACCCAGAACCCCCACCACCCGACCTCCCCCCACAACGCATCGGCATGGACGCAGGCGTGGGCAGCCTATGGGCCAGGGTCACAGGCCAGCAATCCGCCAGCCGCCCCATCCGCTACCTGCACCCGCCCCTGCGCCCCGTGCATTCTGGTGCGCGTTGGCAACGGGGCAAGCTTAAGCCCCACCAGACCGACGCCCGATGGGGGCAGAAGCCGCCGCGCCCCAGGCGTCATGCCAGTCCCTGGCCCCAGGAGCTGCGGGACGCCTCCCGAGACCACGACAGCCCTTGGGGCATCCTCAACCGCAGACGCACCCACCGGGACGCCCCCTGGCAGCCCGTGGAGCGCCGTGTACCCGCATCGGTGGACGCCCACCACGCTACACCACCCCCGAAGCGCATCCACATACACGACGCCTGGGCACCCGTACCGCGCTGGCTGGCCCCACGCCTGGATGCCGGGTACACCTACCCGCCCCACCGCTGGGAACGCTGGATCGTGCCCTGGGGGGAGGTGCGCGGTATCGACAACCTCATCCGTCCGCCCATACCCGACGAACCCGACCCGGAAGAACCGGATGACCCCTACTACTACCCCCCGCTGGGTGATGCCGTCCTGCTCAACCTCCAGTGTGGACTGCACCACTACCCAGGGGGCGCCGTGCGCATGTGGTTCACCGACGCCCCGTGCCCGCCCGTGCCCTACACCCCCAGGAGGACCATATTCGTGACCCACTCCGTCATCATCACCCGCACCGAGGACGGCCAGCGCATCCCCATGCAGGGCATCACCCTGAGCACAGACATGGACTCATGGACATGGGACGCCCGAGGCACCCCCCTGGGCGCCACCGCCCTGGCCCACCTTCAGCACACCGCCCAGGGCCCCCGGGAACTCAACGTGGAGATCGACGGCATCGACTGGCGCATCCTGGCCGAAGACACCAGCGACGAGGAGCGCTGGGGCCGGCGCAGCCGCAGCCTGCAGGGCCGAGGCATTGCCGCCCATCTGGCCGCCCCCTACGCCACCCCCGCCAGCGGCGCACCGGACAACGACCGCACCGCCCAGCAGATCGCCGCCGACCTACTGGAGTTCACCGGCTGGACGCTGGACTGGCAAACCGTGGACTGGCTCGTGCCCGGGGGCGCCTACAGCTACCAGGACCAGACCCCCATCGGCCTCATCAGTCAGGTGGCCGCCGCCGTGGGCGCCTTCGCCCAAGCCCACCGGCAGGCGCAGACCATCCGCGTGCGCCCCCGCTACCCCATCAGCCCCTGGCAGTGGGCCGAGGCCACGCCCGATGCCATCATCCCCGGCAGCCTAGTCAAGCGCCGCGCCGCCAGCTGGGACGAGCGCCCCGCCTACAACCGCGCCTGGGTAGCCGGACGCACCGGCGGCGTGCTGGTGGGCACCACCCGCACCGGCACCGCGGGCGACAGGGCCGCACCCCAGGTGGTGGATCCACTCATCACCCACGTAGACGCAGGCCGGGAACGGGGCCGCATCATCCTCGCCACCGCCGGCCGGGCCAGCCGCGTGGCCCTGGACACCCCCCTGCTACCACCCCCGGACGGCCCGGGCCTCATCCTCCCGGGCCACCTGGTGGAAGTGCAGGAATACAGCGGCACCTGGCGGGGCCTGGCCAAGGCCGTGACCATCACCGCCACCAAGGCCAGCGTGACCCAGAGCCTGGAGATCGAAAGGAGGTTCCCATGAACAACCTATACGCCCACTTCAAGCGCCTGCTGCCCAGCGACCCGGTGCAGTTCGTGACCGTGCAGCTCCATCACGCAGACGGCAGCAGCACCGTGGAGACGCCCACCGGAGGAGTGCTGCGGGTAAGGGGCACGGACGTGGCCGTGGGAGACAACGCCTATATTCAGGGATGGAGGATTATCGAGGGGGCACCGGATTTGCCGGTGTTTATGGAGGAGGTGTAGCTACAACGGAAGACCCCGGCGCGAGGCCGGGGTCAGGAACATCTCACCTGCAAGGAAAGCGATTACCTGCATCCGCGCGGGAGATAGCTTTCATCGAAATCACCAGATGCCTTACATGTCCAAGAGTTCGACGTGCTGTCGAACTCCAGCAGCATCGATTCTCCATCGAGCGCGGAATCAGCCTTAAACGCCACCGTCAGGTTTCCATTGGTGGCCACGGCGACGCTATCAACATATCGACCCTGCAAAGTCGAGTCACCAGCTTCAACCTCGTCGACCGTAGAGGCTCCCATTGCAAACTGCTCTTGTATGTCCGTCCGTACCCCGCTGGTAATTGACAGCGCCTCAGCCGCCTGCGCCCGGGCGGTATAGTTGTTGTAAGCTGGCAACGCAATCGCCGCCAAAATCCCGATGATCGCCACCACGATCATCAGTTCGATCAAGGTAAAACCTGCTTGTCTCTTCATGCTCTCGTCCTCATGACGTTGTGTGAACCCGAATCCCCTGTTGCACCTGGCGTGCCAACCCGCGCGGGGGGATGAGCGGATCGGCCCGAAGGATGAACGGCCAATCCCGGCCAGGGTAACCCGCCATGGCACAGCCGAGGGTGTGCCATTCGGTGGCTTTGGCACACCCAGGGTGTGCCATTTGCCTTGCGTGGCACACCCTCCCCCGTGTGTCCCGGGGCATGGCATACTCCACGAGGGGCACAACAGGGGGCAACCATGCACACCGTCAGCGTTGAAACCGCCATGCAGCTCACCGGCCTGAGCAGGCGCACCCTATGGCGCCGGGTATCCTCCGCCCCCTACCCCACCCACCGGGAATCCCACGCCGGTTCCCGCACCCTGATCGCCCTCGAAACCATCGAGGCCGACCTGCCCGCCCCGCTGGAGCCCGGCGACGACGCCATCATTGCCCGCGCCGACCAGGGCGACCCGGAGGCCCAGAACGATGTGGCCATGATCCTCATGGAGGCCAACCGCTACGACCTGGCCCTGCACTGGCTGCGCCTGGCGGCCGCCCAGGGCTACGCCGACGCCATGCACTGGCTGGGCCGGTGCCACATCGAGGGCAACGGCGTGGAGAAGGACGAAGCCCAGGGTCTGGACTGGCTGCGCCAGGCCGCCGAGCGGGGGCATGTGATCAGTCAGAGGCAGGTGGAGGCGGTGGGCGGGGGTTGAGACATTCGCGCGAGGTCGCACCGTGCATCTGTTTGGGCCCAGGGCAAAGTGATTCGTGTCGATAGTATCGACGGGTAACCCCACCCCATGCCATCGAGACCGGCCCGACAAGAACGGGCTACTCACGGCAGCCCTCTGGGCAAGGCATCGGGATGGGGTGACCGCCAGCAGGTTGATGGCGATGATTCTACCCTTACTACTGTTCAGGGTAGCCGCCCCCACCAGCCCCACACGCGGTAACAGCGTTATACCCATCCCAGTGTTGACACAGCCCCGGGGCAGGCATAATCTGCACCTGTCGCTGCAAATTCAGCGGCCCGGGATTGGCGTCCTGGAAACTCGGCGGACACAGCCGCCATCAGTGCGGTTTTTTTGTGTCTATCTGACCAGTTTACGGGCTGGTCGTGCGGGCACCCTTCGGGGTGGCCGGTCCGCCTGAGTACCGGTACGCCAACCCGCACGATCCGCCCACCCTTTTGGCGTAGGGTGGCGGGAATTCAGACCTACTCAGGTGCCTTAGCCATGAAAAAAATCGACTATTCGGATAGTTGTGCGTCTGAATAAATCCGCGCGATAGTATGTCGATAGTTGTATAGGTGCCGACAGGTCAATGTCGTCAATTTAAGCCGCCATCCCTGGTAATGGATTGACGTGTTTCGA
>NZ_JCAQIA010000030.1:0-42673 GCF_059621085.1 Halochromatium sp. NSM3
AAGTCCTCGTGTGCTCCCTTCTTGTGAACCGCCTAGTGCGGACCCGCATGCTAGGTGGTGTGGGGAGGGCGGGTTAGACACCCGCCCTTACCCGATTAGCCGTTCTTCTACAGCGCAATGACTCGTTCAAGGAATCCTTTAGCCCTCGATTCATCTATCTCGATACTCGGTTTCTCGATAAGCTCATTGATTGCTCTCCCTTCGAATTGTGTCACTCCCCTCGAATTTCGCCCTGCCCAATGGCACAAAATAATCGTTGCTTTGAGCAGGTCCCGTTGAAACATGGACACAAGAACTGTGTTTACAATTTTTCCTGGGTCTACGCCGACGAAGTAGAACATGAATACAGAGCGGTCTTCTGCAAGGAACTGAAGCATCTTGTCGAGGTTGTACGCCTTCGGATTCGAGTTCAGTATCATGATCTTTGTTTTAACATCGGTTTCTGTATCGTACGCCTCAAACTGCCGCTGATAGTCGCCGAGGGTGTTGTCTGTCCTGAATGCAGGAAGGCCATTCGCGCCTGACTTGAGCGCAGCAATCAAGCGTTGTCGCAGTCCCTCGTCGTCACCCGCGATGAGATATTCGATAATGCGACCACGAACGTTCACATTTTCGATCAGTGCTGCCAAAAGTATTTCGTTCTTGAACTTAGCAACTTTGGCGTCCAGTTCGGATTTCAGCGTTGAAGCATCCTGAGACGCAACAAAGCGAATAGCGCGACTCGGTGCTGAAAGAATACTGCCGCAGGCGGCATCGTCTACGCCGAATTTGATCCCAGACGGTGAGATGTTATTCGTTGCCTCGACAAGGCGGGGAAGGTTGTCCTCGAATCCGATGCCCGCATGAACCTCAAAGAGACGTGCGATGTTCTCGCCGCAATTCTCAATTCCCTCGAACTCTCGCATAATGTCGGAGCCGTTAAAACTCCCTCGGATGTTATTTTCCCGGAGTTCTTGGGAGCTGTGACTTATCTTCTTCAGGAACGTCGTGTTTGCGATAAGACAGAAGTTCTCTGCTGGTGTGACAAGACAGACGATAAACGGCCGGTCGTCATACTTGCGCAAGTTGGATAGCGATAGAACCGTATTCCCGAAATTCCTGGAAGACGACGAACTAAACCGGATTGCATATTCAGCGCGATAGTAGACAGATCGATCCCTTGTCAGGCCGAATGTATCCGCTACGATTTTGGCCAGCCGCGTCTTATCGTTGATGCCTTTATTCTCTCGGATCAATGCGATTAGCGCTGTGATGGGTTCACACATCGAAAAGACTCATCGTTTGCCCATTGGCTGATTTCGCCTGCGATGGGTTCTGCTCGCTTAGACTGTTTCTTTCCCAAAACACACCGTCAGAATACCCCTGTATAGTAGAGTCTGATTTGGCGGCCTGAATCCTCTTAAGCGCCCAGCAGCAATATTCTTTGTTCAGTTCGATGCCGCAGAATCGCCGTTCAAGTTTGGACGAGACAACCGCCGTTGTACCGCTTCCGAGAAACGGATCGAATACAAGATCGCCAGCCAAAGAGCTTGCAAGAACCAGTTTCGCTATGAGTTTCTCTGGCTTCTGGGTGGGGTGATCGGTATTTTCTGGCATAGACCAGAAGGGCACTGTTATGTCAGTCCATACATTTGACGGATGAGTAAGTCTGTAATTACCGCTGTTCGACTCCTCCCAATCCTTCGGTTTGCCATCCTCCTGCCGATATGGAGCAATGACCTTTCGCTTGAGCTTCACTGCATCTACATTGAAGATATAATCTTCGCCAACCGTGCAAAACCAGATGTCCTCTGTGTTGTTTTTCCAGTTCGCTTTAGCACCGCGACCTTTCTCGCGCTCCCATGTAATTCTGTTTTGAACATGAAGATACCGGTCAAGAACCGGAAAGATTAGCGTTGATGTTCGCCAATCACTACAAACGTATACAGAAGCTTTTGATGTTAGCAGTGGAAGCATGGCTGACAACATGTCTTCGAACCACACGGCATACTTCTCGGCTTCTTTGGCGCGAAACACATGCCCGTTGAAGTTTTTTGTCAGATTGTAAGGTGGATCAAGGATTAGCAAATCCACAAAGGAGCGGGGCAGCAACGGAACGGCCTCGCGAAAGTCCTGGTGGATAACGCGATCTGTTATGTCCTCCATGGCGGTAGGATTTGACAATTGCAAAAGATCCAAGGAGAAGGCAGTTGTTTCATCTTCTGTGCATGTCAGCGTTCTGTTTCGTGGTGCGCGTGTCTTCATAATCGGTTCTTCAATGCTATTGAGGGCTAATGCTAAGCCTCAGCGGCGCGCGCTTTTTGCGCGTCCGCTGGAGGCGCTTGTTGGGTTAAAAATCCGCATAAATAGAACCAACATTTATTCCACCAATAGTCTTTCCGCGATATTGATTAAGTAAACTGTGGCGACCGTCATCTATTTGTGGGGTTCGTATGCCTGATTCATTGGCCTTGTATGCTTCTATAAATGCTGCAAGATGATCCGATACCTTTGTGAACTCTCCGTCGATTGGGTTAAATTCATCTGTATTATATTTTTCCGTGATTTCTTCTGATGATGAGCTTTGCACGTTATCTTCAACACATATCTTGCTCTTGAACTCATCCGTAGTAAAATACTCTAACTCCTGAACCCAATGCTTCTCAACGAGCGGATATACTTCCTTCTCAACCATTTCTTGCTCAATTTCTCCGATGACATCCGGGAAATCATCAACCGCGCCTTTAACCGGAGAAATTATATCCCTTGTAACGGCCTCTGGTAGATCATGAAAAAGTCCCCCAAAAAAATTATTTCTAAGGCGTCTTTCGCAGCCATCAAGTTCCCTTGTCAGCAAATACGATATAGTTGCAACCATCAATGTGTGGCCTAGTACAGAGGTTGCAGGAATCCTTGGGGTATGACTCCATCGAATTTGAAAACGTAACTGCCCAACAAGATCAATAAAACCTGTAATAGGTTGCTTGCATACGATCTTTTTCATCCCATCAAGGTGCAGATACCTTTCAAGATCGTTCTGCATAAGCCTATCAATTTCATTAATTTGATAGCCATTGGGGTTCGCTTGTTTGATTATCAGGAACTCCCAATAGCTTGCATAAATATGCGATGCTGACAAAATATCTCTAGAGTGTTGGTCGATCACAGTATCATCAGCCAAATACTCACAAAGCTCCTTTTTCATACTTTCACTATCAATGCAGGGCTCAAGCTGTTTACATACCCAATCATTTAGGCGCACGAACACATCGGCATGCTTATCCTTTATTTTTCTGTAAACAGGTGATTTTATGTCGGACAACACAACTCGCCTGAGAAGTTCAAATATACCTCCGCGTATTATGTTGTTCCAATTTACATCTTTTCCAGAATCTTCCTCATAGCGAGCAAGACAATACGCAATCACCATTTTATGAGCATTCTTATCCATCTCAAGAAGATCGACAGGGCGAATCTTGTCGTTCCATCTTTGAATGGTAAATGCATCGAATAGCTTGAGAAGTAGTGCTTTTTTCATATACCGTTATCCATTTTTTATTCAAACCCAACAGTTAACTAGACAGAGTGTCGGTCGGGTGTGCTAGGCAGAATCTGTGCTAGCTGAAATAGGCAGATTCTGCCTAGCACACACGCGCAGGGTTTGAGCTGCGTGCCTCGCAGCGTACAATCCACGCATATGCCAACCGAATTTTGGACGCTAGCACATGGGGGCAGACGTCACAACGACGAAGGATTCAGTCAAGCGGTTCTGGGAGCGGTTTATTGATCGGGCACGTAAAAACGGTATGAAGGAGCCCGTGCTGCGCTGGTATGTGCTTCGTGCAGAGACTTATCTGAAAGCCTTTTCAGGAAGGCGCCTGAGCCAGCATACCCGACAAGATGTCGACGGGTATTTACAGCAGGCGGGGCGACTAGACAGAATGGTGGACTGGCAATTCCTCCAGATCGTCGACGCCGTAGAGAATCTGCTGGTCACGGCCCAGGCGCCTGTCGCTGCGGAGGTGGACTGGGCGTTCTGGCGTGATTCGGCGCGCGGCGAGTTGGGCTAGAATGCATCGTCATCCGCAAACGGACGCCAGCCGGCCAGTCAGCGGCGAGCGCGCGGCGATCCACTAACGAGAACCGAATCCGCATGCAATGGGAACCCGTGATCGGGCTGGAGATCCATACCCAGCTCGCGACCAACTCGAAGATCTTCTCCGGCGCTTCCACAGCCTTTGGCGCCGAGCCGAATACCCAGGCCTGCGCGGTGGACCTCGGCCTGCCCGGCGTGCTGCCGGTACTGAACCAGGGTGCTGTGCAGCGAGCGGTGCAGTTCGGGCGCGCCATCGCCGCCGAGATCGCGCCGCGTTCGGTGTTTGCGCGTAAGAACTACTTCTATCCTGATCTGCCCAAGGGCTACCAGATCAGCCAGTACGAGCTGCCGATCGTCGGCTGCGGTGAGATCGAGATCGTGCTCGATGACGGCGCGGTGAAGACCATCGGTGTCACCCGCGCGCACTTGGAGGAAGACGCCGGTAAGTCGCTGCACGAGACCTTCTCGGGTGCCGGTGGCGGTCTCACCGGGATCGACCTCAACCGTGCCGGCACCCCGCTGTTGGAGATCGTCTCCGAGCCGGATCTGCGCTCGGCCGAGGAGGCCGTGGCCTACGCGCGCAAGATCCATCAGCTGGTGCGGTGGATCGGCATCAGCGACGGCAACATGCAGGAGGGCTCGTTCCGGGTCGATGCCAATGTCTCGGTGCGCCGCCCCGGCGCCCCCTTCGGCACCCGTGCCGAGATCAAGAACATCAACTCCTTCCGCTTTCTGCAGCGGGCGATCCTGTTCGAGATCGAGCGCCAGATCGAGCTGCTCGAGGACGGTGGCAGTGTGGTCCAGGAGACCCGGCTCTATGATGCCGACAAGGATGAGACGCGCTCGATGCGCACCAAGGAGGAGGCTAACGACTACCGCTACTTCCCCGATCCGGACCTGTTGCCGGTCGAACTCGACGAGGCCTTTATCGAGGCCGCGACCGCCGATCTGCCCGAGCTGCCGGATGCGATGCGACAACGCTTCCGTGACGCCTACGGCATCAGCGACGCTGATGCCATTCAGCTCACCAGCAGCCGCGCCACCGCAGCCTACTTCGAGACGCTCGTCGACCTGACCGACGGCGATGCCAAGCTCGCTGCAAACTGGATCAACGGCAGCCTGGCCGCAGCGCTGAACAAGGCCGGGCTGGAGATCAGCGACAGCCCTCTCAGCAGCGAACAGCTTGCCGGGCTCATCAAGCGCATCCAGGACAACACTCTCTCCGGCAAGATCGCCAAACAGGTGTTCGAGGCGATCTGGGCCGGCGAAGGCGACGCCGATCAGGTGATCGAAGCCAAGGGGTTGAAGCAGATCACCGACAGCGGCGCCATCGAGCAGATGATCGACGCGATCATCGCCGCCAACCCGCAGCAGGTGGAACAATACCGGGCCGGCAAGGAGAAGGTGTTTGGCTTCTTCGTCGGTCAGGTGATGAAGCAGAGTCAGGGTAAGGCCAACCCGCAGCAGGTCAACGACCTACTCAAGGCGAAGCTTAAGGGCTGAACTAGACCCTCGGGAGGCGGCACCCATGCGGGGTCGCCTCCCGAGGGAACCAGCCAAGGGTCGGATCAGTGCCCGCCGCCCTTCAGCGACGCGACGATACCCTCGATGGTGTCCTTGGCATCGCCAAAGATCAGCGAGGTATTGTCTTTATAGAACAGCAGATTATCGACGCCTGAATAGCCCGGACGCATGGAGCGCTTAAGGAAGTAGACCTGGTGCGCCTTGCCGGCGTCGAGGATCGGCATGCCGTAGATCGGGCTGGTCTTGTCTTCCTTCGCGGCTGGGTTGACGACATCGTTGGCGCCGACCACCAGCACCACATCGGTGCTCGGGAAGGCCGGGTTGATCTCGTCCATCTCCAACACCTGATCATAGGGGATATCGGCCTCGGCCAGCAGGACGTTCATGTGACCGGGCATGCGGCCCGCGACCGGATGGATCGCGAACTTCACATCGACGCCGCGCGCCTGCAGCAGCTCCATCATCTCTTTCAGCGCGTGCTGGGCCTGGGCCACGGCCATGCCGTAACCCGGCACCACGATGACCTTGCTGGCATCTTCCATCCAATACACCGCGTCCTCGACCGAGGCCGACTTCACGCCCTTCTCGGCCGCCACCGCGCCGGCGCTGCCGCTACTGCTGCTGTCGGTGCCGAAGCCGCCAAACACCACATTGATGATGCTGCGGTTCATCGCCCGACACATGATGAAAGAGAGGATGGCGCCGGAGAAGCCAACCAGCGCCCCGACGATGATCAGCAGATGATTGTGCAGGGTGAAGCCGGTCGCGGCTGCGGCCCAGCCCGAGTAGCTGTTCAGCATCGAGATGATCACCGGCATATCGGCGCCACCGATCGGGATGATCAGGGTGCCGCCGAGGGCGAAGGCCAACAGCGTCATCAGCACCAGCGAGACCCAGCTACCGGTGCTGGCGAAGTGCACCGCCAGCGCAATGGTCGTGATGGCGATCAGCGCGTTCAGCGCGTGCTGCCCGAAGAACTTGATCGGCGCCCCGGACATGATCCCCTGCAGCTTGGCGAAGGCGATCACCGAGCCGGTGAAGGTGATGGCGCCGATGACGATCCCGGCCGAGAGTTCGCCCATGAGCACGGCATTCAGCGTGCCGGCCTGAGCGCGATTGATGAAGGTGCCGATCGCCACCAACACCGCCGCCATGCCGACGAAGCTATGCAGCGCGGCGACCAGCTGCGGCATCGCCGTCATCTGGATGCGCAGCGCGACGACAATGCCGATCACCGCGCCGATGATGCCAGCGAAGCCGATCAACCAATAGCCCTGCACCTCGGCCCCGGCGAGGGTCGCGCCGATCGCGATCGCCATGCCAAGCATCCCGAACAGGTTGCCGCGCCTTGCGGTGGCCGGATGGGTCAGCCCCTTGAGGGCGAAGATGAACAGGATCGCCGAGACCAGATAGGCCAGCGCCTGGGTGGTTGGGGAGAGTGGTAGTTCCATCGCGGATCAGCCCTTTTTCTTCTTCTTGAACATCGACAGCATGCGATGCGTCACCAGAAAACCGCCGAAGACATTGATGCTCGCCAGCAGCACCGCAAGAAAGCCGAAGAAGGAGGCCGCGATGCCGGCCTCCTCGAGCCCGGTGACCAGCAAGGCGCCGACCAGCACGATGCCGGAGATGGCATTGGTCAGGGCCACCAGCGGCGTGTGCAGCGAGGGTGTGACGCCCCAGACCACGTAATAGCCGATGAAGCAGGCGAGCACGAAGACATAGAGCGCGAGGATGGATTCAGGCATCCGGGGGACTCCGTTGATGAGTGAGTGGCAGCAGTTGGGTTGTGAGTGAGAGCCGCGCAGTGCGCCGAGCCGCGCTTCGCGCTCAAGCGCTCAACCTCTGCGTGGGGAGGCAATCGCTCAGCGTTCGACCAGCATGGCCGCAGTGATCTCGTCCTCGGTCAGGTCCTTGAGCACCGGACCCGCATCGGACGGATCGACCATGATCTCGAGTAGATTAGATAGGTTTTTGGCATAGAAGGCGCTGGCATCGGCCGGCACCATCGACGGATAGTTGGTGTGGCCGACGATGATCACCCCCTGGTGCTCGACCACCTCATCGGGCTTGGAGAGCTTGCAGTTGCCACCATTGGCCGCCGCCAGATCGACGATCACCGAGCCGGTGCGCATGCGCTCCACCACCTCGGCAGTGATCAGCTCCGGCGCCGGCCGACAGGGGATCAGCGCCGTGGTGATGATGATGTGGGCCTTGGCCAACTCATCGGCCAGCAGCTGTTGCTGCCGTTCCTTGGCCTCGGCGGAAAGCTCCTTCGCATAGCCGCCCTCGCCGGCGCCGCTCTCGCCAAGATCCAGCTCGATCGGCTTGGCACCGAGCGAGGCGATCTGCTCCTTGGTCTCCGGGCGCACATCGTAGGCGAGCACATCGGCGCCGAGCCGGCGCGCGGTGGCAATGGCCTGCAGGCCAGCAACGCCGGCGCCGAGGACAATGGCCCGCGCCGGCTTCGCCGAGCCCGCCGAGGTCATCATCATCGGCAAGAAGCGGCCGTAGTGCGACGCGGCCTCGATCACCGCGCGATAGCCGGCGATGTTGCTCTGCGATGAGAGCGCATCCATGGACTGCGCGCGTGAGATGCGCGGCATGCGTTCCATTGCCAGCACCCGCACCCCGTTCTCGACCATCCGCGCCAGCAGTGGGTCCTCGCCACAGCCCTCGACCAGGCTGATGTAGACGCTACCGGAGCGCACCGCGCGCGCTTCGTCTTCGGTCGGGCGGCGCACCTTCAGCAGGATATCGGCGGCAAAACAGTCCGCGCGCTCGACCAGTTGCACGCCGACCTCGGCATAGGCCGCATCGGGGTAGTGCGCGGCCACCCCGGCGCCTGATTCGAGCAGCACCTCGAACCCCTTGCCGATGAGCTTCTTGGCAATGTCAGGTGTGGTCGCGACACGCCGTTCGCCGGCGAGCGTCTCTGTTGGTATACCGAGCTTCATGACAGTCGCTTCCGGTCTCTCTCGATTCATGGGTTCAATGCGGAGACTCGCGTCCGCAGGCTCTGCCTCAGCGTTCTGCTTCGGCGCTCTGCATCAGCGCCCGGCGTGACCTGCGGAGCGCGACTCCGATGAAAGCGCGGCATTATCGACGCTTGGCAGCCTGATCACAATGACCCGATCATCAGCTCCCCGAATTGCGCAGACCACGAAGCACCTGAGCCGAGATCTCCTCAATCGACTGACTGGTGGTATCCAGCACCGGCACGCCGAGTCGGCCCAGCATCTCGTGCGCGAGCCGGATATCGTTGCGGCAGCGTGCCAGCGACGCGTACTCGCTCCCCGGCCGGCGCTCCTCGCGGATCAGATGCAGCCGGCGCGCCTCGATGGTGAGGCCAAACACCTTGTCCTTGACCGCGCAGACCTCGGGCGGCAGGGCCTCGCGCTCGAAGTCGTCCTCGGTGAGCGGATGATTGGCCGCGCGCAGCCCATAGTGGATGGCCAGATAGAGGCTGGTTGGAGTCTTGCCCGAGCGCGAGACGCCAACCAAGACTACATCGGCATGGCGGAAGTTATCTGGGCGCATGCCATCGTCATTGGCCATCGCGAAATTGATCGCCTCGATGCGCTTGGTGTACATGCTCGGCTTGGTGATCGCATGACTGCGCCCCGATTGGCGACTGGGCGAGACGCCGAGTTCTTCACTCAGCGGTTCGACGAACTGCTCAAACAGCTCCAGAAAAAAGCAGTCGCCCTGCTTGAGGATCTCCGCAATCCCTGCGTCGAGCATGGTCGAGAACACCAGCGGACGGGCGCCATCGCGCTCGGCGGCCTCGCGCATCCGTTGCGTGAGCGCTCGCGCCCGCGCTTCGGTATTGATATAGGGCATGTAGACCCGCTCGAAATCGACATTGTCAAATTGCGAGAGGAGGCTCTGACCGAGGGTTTCAGCGGTGATGCCGGTACTCTCGGAGACGAAGAAGGCGGTTCGCTTCATAGGCTGTGATGCAAATCAATGCGGCAGGGACGGTCAAAACCAGATAGTAGGCGATGGTGACCCGCGCCGTCGCGGGCCCGTTGCGGGATCAGGCCGTGCGTGCTCGGTCCAGGCGCAAGCCACGACTGACCGCGATCCTCTCGACGGCAGAAGACTATCCGGAGACCTCCCCTCATGGCGACCATCAGTAACGACCGAGACCTCCGTGACCTGCTGGAGAAGCTCCCCGTCGACCAGCAACGGATCATCGGACTGCGTTTCGCCCAGAGCCTCGTCCATCTCAGCCGCGATGAGCGCGTCAAGCGCGCGATCGAGACCGGACTGCGCGAGGACGCCTCGCCACCGGAACTCGAGGACGCCTACCGCGCGGCCAAGGCCTGGTCGACCAAGACCTATACCGACTGCGGCAAGGATACCGACTGGCTCGCCCAAGGCGACCATTTCGTCGCCGCCGCAGTCGCCGCCGCGCTGACCCCGGACAGCCTGCTCGACAACAAGACCAATCGCGCCTGGAAGGCCGCCATGCACGCGCGCATGGCCAACAACTGCGAGCTGGTCGAGGGCGATGGCAATGCCCATCTCGATGAGGTCAAGCGTCAGTACGAGATCGCCGACGAGTTCGTCGACAGCGTCGGCTGAGCCTGATCGGCCGAGTCACCGGCGCGCGGCGGTGGGCGGGACCGAACGTTCGCGCCCGCTGGTCGCTAGGGACGCGCCGCTCTGCTTAGACCTCTCTGGGCAGGCCGCTCACTGGCGAAGCACGGCGCCAGTGCGGGCATCCGCCACGCAGACGCTCGCGCTCAGCGTGGCGCGCTAGCCGGATGCGCCTCGGCGGCCAGGATTTCGTCATAGACCGACCACGCATCAGCCGCGCGCTCGGCCGAAATCTGCTCGATGGCGTGGCCTAGGTGGACGACGACGAAATCCCCGACCGCTAGCTCGGCGGGGTCCAGCATCAACAGACTGACCTCGCGCTCGACCCCCTTGGCCTCGCATCTTGCGCCAAAACCGTTGATCTCGCGTATTTGCATTGGGATGCCCATGCACATGGGGCGCGTCTCCGTCATGATATGGCAAGCCCTTGAGGCTAAGCCGTGGGCGCGACCCATCGCAAGCGGCTGACATCAATCCGCACGCCGATCGGCGCGTTCACCAACGCCATTGCCAACGCGGCGCGCTCAGCAACCGACCGGAGACACCGCCATGCCCGGCACAGGCACCCTGATCCTTGGTCTCGGCAACATCCTGCTCACCGACGAGGCGGTTGGTGCCGCCGTGTTACGTGCCCTGGAGCCGATGGCCGAGTCCGACCCCGACCTCAGGCTCTACGATGGTGGCACCCTGAGCTTCACCCTCGCCGGGCCGATCGGCGACGCGGCCCGTCTGATCGTCGTCGACGCCGCCGCGATGGGCGACCCGCCGGGCACCGTGCGGCTCTTCGAGGGCGAGGCCATGGACCAACAACTGAGCAAGCATGCCAAGAGCGTGCATGAAGTCAGTCTCGCGGACCTCTTCGATATCGCTCGCCTGACCGACACCCTCCCCGTCCAGCGCGCCTTGATCGGCATCGAGCCCCAGCAGGTCGACTGGGGCGACCAGCTCACGCCCCCGGTGGCTGCGGCGGTGCCCGAGGTGATTGACCAGATCCAGGCCTTACTGCGGCGCTGGCGCGGCAAACCGTGCTTTAGGTCAAACACGATCGGATAAGCAATGCCTAACATAAGTAACAACCGATGGAGGTTAGCCTGATGGCGGAGCTCGCCGACATTCCAATTCGCATCGAGCAGCCGGAAGCCGAGCCCCAGCAATTCGGCAATGCGTTGCCGATCCTGAACGAGATTCGCCATGCGCTCGAGCGGCTTGCCGAGCAGGGCGAGCCGACCCGCATCGACCTTGCCGCAATGCCATTCGGCCCGGGCGATGAAGAGCGACTGATGGCGCTTCTGGGGCAAGGCGAGGTCGAGGCCAACGTTGATGCGCTCGGGCCGACCCGCGTCTGGGAGACCCGCTTCCCCGGGGTTTGGGTGCTCGATTACGCCAATGTCGACGGCGAGCGCATCGCGCTGCAGATCGAGATCGACGAAATCCCACAGATGTTGCGCACGCAGCGCGCCGACATCATCGATTCATTGGCCGCCTTGGACGCCGCGCTGGCGTCGGCAACTGCGGCCGATCCGGCGGCTAAGTCCCGCCACTGACCGCTGAATTCCAGCAATGGCAGGAGAAACGATGGCCACATCGAAGACCTTGGGCGAGAGCCTGCGCCAGCACGGGGTGTCACGCCGTGGATTCCTCAAATTCTGCGCCGCGACGGCATCGATGATGGCCTTGCCGCCAAGCATGGCACCGGCCATCGCGAACGCGCTCGAACAGGCGCGCCGGCCTTCGGTGATCTGGCTCTCGTTCCAGGAATGCACCGGCTGCACCGAATCCCTGACCCGCAGCTCCTCGCCGACCCTCGAGAACCTGATTTTCGATGTCATCTCCCTCGACTATCACCATACGCTGCAGGCTGCGGCCGGCGAGGCTGCCGAGCATGCGCGCGAGCAGGCGATGGCGCTGAACGCCGGCGAGTATTTGGTCGTCGTCGATGGCTCGCTACCTGGCCCCAAGGCCAATCCCGGCTACTCGACCATCGCCGGCATCAGCAACTATCAGATGCTGATGGAGACCATCGAGGGTGCCGCCGCCGTGGTCGCGGTCGGCACTTGCGCCACCTTCGGCGGCCTGCCCAAGGCCGATCCGAATCCCACCGGCGCGGTTTCGGTGCAAGACCTGGTCAAGGACAAGCCGGTGATCAACGTTTCCGGCTGTCCGCCGGTGCCGATGGTGATCACCGGCGTGTTGGCGCAGTTCCTCACCTTCGGCACCATCCCCGAACTCGACGAATATGGGCGCCCACGCGCCTTCTTCGGCCAGTCGATCCATGACCGCTGCTATCGTCGGCCGTTCTACGACAAGGGCCTGTTCGCCGAATCCTTCGACGATGAAGGCGCCAAGGCTGGCTGGTGCCTCTATCGGCTCGGCTGCAAGGGGCCGATGACCTACAACGCCTGCGCGACCATGAAATGGAACGGCGGCACGAGCTGGCCGATCGAGGCGGGCTATCCCTGCCTTGGCTGCTCCGAGCCCGAGTTCTGGGATGCCGGCGGCTTCTACAAGCCGTTGTCGGTACCCACCGGGAGCCCGGGCGATGTGCTGGTCACGGCTGGCGCCGTCGGCGCTGCGGTCGGCGTTGGCGCTGGCTTGATGAGCCGGCAACAGGGCAAGCAGGCCGTCAAGCACCATGACAAGGTCACCGCCGATCAATTAGAGGAGAAGCTGTGATGACATCGATGGACTTCCTACTCTTTATCAAGGGCCCGATGTTCAGCATTGCCGTGGCCATCTTCGCGCTCGGCATCCTGGTTCGACTGTTCGAGATCCTCGCGCTCGGTCGCGCCCACAACTACGCGGCCGCCCGCAGCAACGAGATCATTCCGGGGCTGAAGACCATCTACCGCCGCTTCAACCCGGATCCGGGCACCTTCAAGCGCTCCACCTTCGATGTCCTTGTCGGCACCCTCTGGCATGTCGGCTTCGTCGTCGTGCTGCTGCTGTTCATCCCGCATGTCGAGCTGATCAAGAGCACCGTTGGCATCGGCTGGCCGGGGCTGCCGAACCCAGTCATCGACGCGATCACCGCGATCACCCTGCTCGCCCTGGTCGCGGTGCTGATCCACCGGTTCACGCAGCCCGTGAAGCGTTTCCTGAGCACGCCGGAAGACTATTTGATCTGGGCGGTCACCTTCCTGCCGGTCCTGACCGGCTACCTGGCCTATCACCGGCTGATCAACCCCTATCCGATGGCGCTGGGGCTGCATATCCTGAGCGCCGAGGTCTTCCTCATCGTGCTGCCCTTCACCAAGCTCACGCACATCTTCACCGCCTTCGTCGCGCGCTATTACAACGGCGCCATCTTCGGCCGCAAGGGGATTCAGTCATGACCCAGGGTGCCAACCAATTTTCCCTCGAGCGCGGGCTCAATGCCTGGCGCGAGGAGATCGATGCGCCGGTCGCGTCCTTCTTCTCGAGCTGCGTGCACTGTGGCCTCTGCGCCCAAGCCTGCCCATTCTTTGTCGAGACCGGTGATCCGAAGTACACCCCGATCCATAAGCTCGAGCCGATGCGACTGCTCTGGGAGCAGGAATACACCCTCTGGGGCAAGCTGAAGAAGCTCGCCAAGGATCGTATTGACGCCAAGCTCGGGCGTGAGTCCAAGCCGCTCATCACCGACGAGATGCTCGAGGAATGGGAGCCCCTGCTCTACGACTCCTGCACCATGTGCGGACGCTGCTCGATGGTGTGCCCGGTCGGCAACGATATCCATTACATGATCCGCAAGGCGCGCGAGGGCATGGTGGCCTCCGGCCATTCGCCCGAGGGGCTGGTGGCCGCCTCGGTGCGCGCGGTCAATACCGGCAGCCCGATGGGCCTGCAGTGGAAGACACTCGAAGTGCAGATCAAGCATGTCGAGACCGCCACCGGACTCGAGATCCCGATCGACAAGGAGGGCGCCGACTATCTGGTGCTGCTCTCATCGATGGAGATCATCAACTTCCCGGAATACCTCGAGGCCCTGACCAAGATCTTCGACCACGCGGAGGTCAGTTGGACCCTGAGCAAGGACTGTTTCGAGGCCACCAACGCCGGCATCCAGATCGGCTCCAAGGACATCGCCGCGACCCTGGTGCAGCGCGTCGTCGACGCCGCCGAGCAGTTGAAGGTGAAGAACGTGATCAGCCCCGAATGCGGTCATGCCTACACGGCGATCCGCTGGGAGGGGCCGAACGCGATCAAGCGCGCCTATCCGTTCAAGGTCTACCACATCATCGAGGTGCTGGATCAGCTACGCGCCGACGGGCGCATCAAGACCGAGGGCAAGGAGATGGACCGCCTCTCGATGCACGATCCCTGCAACCTGGCGCGCAAGAGCGGCGTGGTCCAGCAACAGCGCAGCCTGATGGATCTGGTCGCCGGCGACTTCGTCGATATGAAGGAGCACGGCGAGTATCAGTGGTGCTGTGGTGCTGGCGGCGGCGTCAGCTCCAACGAGCGTGCCGAACCCCTAAAGATGGCCGCGTTCAAGCGCAAGAAGGCGCAGATCGAGGAGGTCGAGCCCGAGCGCCTGGTGACTATGTGTGCCACCTGCCGCACCCAGCTCGAGGAAGGGCTCGAGGAGTTCAACATGGACATCCCCGTGGTCGGCCTCACCGAGATGATCGCCGACCACCTGGTCGAGAAAGAGAAGGCTGAACAATCATGAGCGAGCGCGTCGTTGTCGACCCCATCACCCGCATCGAGGGTCATCTGCGCATCGAGGCGGAGATGAACGGGCAGGAGATTGCCAAGGCCTACTCGTCCGGCACCATGGTGCGCGGGCTCGAGATCATCCTGCGCGGACGCGACCCGCGCGACGCCTGGGCCTATGCGCAGCGCATCTGTGGCGTCTGCACCCTGGTGCATGGCATCGCCTCGGTGCGCTCGGTCGAGGATGCGCTGAACTATCCGATCCCGCCCAACGCGCAGCTGATCCGCAATCTGATGATCGGTGCACAGTACATCCATGACCATGTGATGCACTTCTATCACCTGCATGCACTGGACTGGGTGGACGTCGTCTCGGCGTTGAGCGCCGACCCGGCCGCGACCTCACAGCTGGCGCAACAGATCAGCGCCAAGACCGCCGCCGATCTAGGCACCAGCAGTTGGGGCAAGTCCTCGCCGGGCTACTTCAGCGACATCCAGAAGCGGGTCAAGAGCTTCGTCGACGGCGGCCAGCTCGGTATCTTCGCCAACGGCTACTGGGGCCATCCAGCCTACAAGCTGCCGCCCGAAGCCAATCTGATGGCGGTCGCGCACTACCTCGAGGCCCTGGCCTGGCAGCGCGATGTAGCGCGGCTGCACGCCATCTTCGGCGGCAAGAACCCGCATCCGAACTTCATCGTCGGCGGCGTCGGCTCGCCGATCGATCTGAACTCGGACTCGGCGATCAACTCGAAGAAGCTGGCCCAGGTGCAGGACATCATCAAGTCCATGCAGGCCTTCGTCGAGCAGGTCTACATCCCGGATACCCTCGCCATCGCTGGTTTCTACAAGGACTGGGCACAGAAGGGCGAGGGTCTTGGCAACTTTCTCTGCTACGGCGATCTGCCCTACAGCGGATCGAGCACCGACAGCCGCGCTCTCTCGGACCTGCTGTTCCCGCGCGGCGCCATTCTCAACCGCGATCTCAGCACCATCCATCCGGTCGACCTGCACGCCGAGAGCGAGATTCAAGAATTCATCTCCCACGCTTGGTACGACTACAAGGACGGCAAGCAGGCCGGTCTGCATCCGTACCAGGGCGAGACCACGCTCGACTACGACAAGCGTGGCGGTCCCAAGCCACCATACCAGCAGCTCAATGTCGATGACGGCTATTCTTGGCTCAAATCACCGCGTTGGAACGGCCACTCGGTCGAGGTCGGACCACTCGCCCGCATGCTGCTGCTCTATGCCGACAGCAGCGCGCCGGCCCACGCCCAGGCCAAGGAGCTGATCGACTATTCGCTGAGCACGCTCGATCTGCCGGTCGAGGGGCTGTTCTCGACGCTCGGGCGCACCGCCGCGCGCACGCTAGAGTCGAAGATCGTCGCCGATGCGATGCAGACCTGGTACGACGCCCTGATCGCGAACATCCGTGCTGGCGATACCCAGACCTTCAACGAGGCGCTGTGGGAGCCCTCGAGCTGGCCCAAGCAGGCCCAGGGCGCCGGCATTATGGAGGCACCACGCGGCGCGCTCGGTCACTGGATCGTGATCGAAGATGAGAAGATCGCCAACTATCAGGCCGTGGTGCCCTCGACCTGGAACGCCGGTCCGCGCGACCCGTCCGGCGTACCGGGGGCCTACGAGGCGGCGCTGGCCGACAACACCCAGCTCCACGACCCCAAGCAGCCGATCGAGATCCTGCGCACTATCCACTCGTTCGATCCCTGCATCGCCTGCGCCGTGCACCTCTCGGACCCGGAGACCGGCGAGCAGATCGAGATTAAGGTTAGCTAGGATGGCCCGCCGTCAACGTCTAGCGGGGCGGGCGTTCTCGCGCCAGTCCTGCAGAGACTGCCGGCAACCAACGCGCACTCGATATCCGGCATGCACGCAAGGGGATGATCCAGTATCCTATCCTTGCCCCGTCGGCAAGCGGTTGCACGAACATCCGATCGTCCCCATTGATCGGCGAGGCAATCTAAAGCCCAAACGGGCGCGAACATTTCATCCTTGAGGCTTCGCAATGGATCTGGCGACCATTATCGGCATGCTCGGTGCGATCATCCTGGTCGCGGTCGCGGTCGGGCTCGGCGCGTCACCGATGATCTTTCTCAACCCGATCGGCCTCATCATCGTCGTCGGCGGCAGCTTGATGATCGTGCTCTCGCAGATGAGCTTCACCGAGGTCCGCCTGGCGATGAAAGCCGTGGTCCGGGCCTTCAAATCGACGCTGCCGGACATGATGAGCACCATCGACGAGATGCTCGAGGTCTCGAAGTTGGCCCGCAAGAGCGGACTCCTAGCCCTGGAGAACCACGAGGCCAGCTCGACCTTCCTCGCGCGCGGCTTGCAGATGCTGGCCGATGGCTATTCGCCGGACATGCTCAAGGAGGTGCTCGACAAGGAGCGCCTGATGACGCTGGACCGCAACCGCGCCGGCGCCCGCGCCTTCAGCCTACTCACCGACGTGGCCCCGGCGATGGGCATGGTCGGCACCCTGATCGGTCTCGTCGACATGCTCGCCAACATGGACGACCCCTCCAAGATTGGCCCCGCCATGGCGGTCGCCCTGCTGACGACCCTGTACGGGGTGTTGATCGCGCAAATCATCGCCAACCCCATCGCCGAAAAGCTGGAGCTGAGGACCCTGCAGCAAGAGCGCTTACAGTCGCTCTGGACCGATGCCCTGATGGCAATTCAACAGGGACGTAACCCCAGGGTCGTCGAGCAGGTGCTGCTCACCTATCTGCCCCAGGAACAGCGCGAGAAACGTCAGGAGGATCTGGCGGCGCAGGAAGCCGGCCAGGAAGCTGGAACCGCGTAAGCGCAAGACGCCAAATCCATGCCCACCGACGGCCAAAAAAAAAGCAAGGTACCACGCTGGATGGTGACCTTTGCCGACCTGATGACGCTCCTGCTGACCTTCTTCATCTTGCTGCTCTCCTTCGCCGAGATCGATGCCCAACGCTTCAAGCGCCTCGCCGGCGAACTCCAGAAAGCCTTCGGCGTGCAGCGAGAGATCCCAGCGAATGTCATCCCCATGGGCACCAGTCCGGTGTTGCAGCAGTTCTCGCCGGGGCGTCCGCAGCCGATCCCGGTCGACGAGATCCGCCAGCGCACGACCCTCGAGCGCCCAACGCTCGCCGCCGGCGATATTGACTCCCGCGTCGAAACCCGCCTCGATGCCATCGAGCAACAGATCATTCAGACCATTCGCGATGCCGCCCCCGAGAGCACTGTCGCCGTCGAACGCGAGGGGCTCGACATCATCATCCGCATCGACGAGCAGGGCAGTTTTCCCTCCGGCTCGGCACAAATCAGCCCATCGTTCAGGCAGCTCCTTGGAGTGCTGTCCGCTGAACTCACGGAGATTCCTGGATACATCGCCGTCGACGGCCACACCGACAATATCCCGATCAGGAGCGCTCGCTTCCAGAGTAACTGGGATCTCTCGGCCATGCGCGCCGCGACCGTGACCAACGTCCTGCTCGAAAACCAGGAACTCGACTCCAAGCGTTTCTTCGTCCTCGGCCATGCCGACACCCGACCGCTGGTGCCCAATGAGACGCTTGAGCAACGCGCGAAAAACCGCCGCGTCGAACTCTCGATCCGCGCCGGTGAAGCGATCGAACGAGAATTAGGCTTGCGAGCCCCGATCGAGGATCCGACCGAGCAAATCGTCCAAGACACCATCGACGCGGATGAGGAACCGATGGATCTTGATGCGCGCTTCGAGCAGGGGCTGGAGGCGATCGAGCCTATCGACCTCGAGGCCTTTTTCTTACCGGAACAAGCGCAGGAAGCGGACACGCGCGAGCCCGGCGAAGAGCCGGTCGATGTTGAGCTGCTGTTCGAGCAGGGGCTGAACGCGATCGAACCCGTTGACCTCGAGGTCTTTTTCCCACCGGCACCGATACCGGCACCAATCGAGCCCGATGAAACACCCATCGAGATCGAGGCGCTCGACGAGGAACAGTGATCGACACAGCCCGATCAGCATAGGCTCGACGCGATCCAACTCAGTCTCTTAAACGGGCCGCGCGGGAACCAGCCGCGCGGGCGTTTAAGCGCTCACCCGAGCCTTGGCTCGACAAGTCGCTGGATGACGATGCCAGCGAGACTGAGGCCGAACAGACCGGGTAGATAGCTGATGGTGCCGTTCACGGCGCGCGGTCGACCGCAGTCGCAGGGCTCGGGCGGCAGTGGCGGACGCGGTGGCTCGTCCGACCAGACGGCGGTGATCCCCCGCTCGTAACCTCGTCGACGCAAGTGTTGACGTACCTTGCGCGCCAGCGGGCAACCGCCGCTGTCCATCAGGTCACCCACGCGCAGACGGGTGGGGTCGAGCCGGCCGCCAGCGCCCATGCTGCTCACGATCGGGATCGCCGCATCCAAGGCCGCGCCGAGCAAGGCCAGTTTGCTGCTGAGACTGTCGATCGCATCGATGATCTGATCGAAGCCGCCCTCCCCGACGCGCATCGGGAGTTCATCGGCCGTCAGGAACGTCGGGATTTCGGTCACTCGGCAGGCCGGATTGATATCCAGGAGGCGCTGACGCATCACCGCGACCTTGGGCTGCCCCAGGGTGCTGTGCAGGGCACAGAGCTGACGATTGAGGTTGGACGCGGCCACGCAATCGCCATCGGCCAGGATCAGCTCGCCAACGCCAGCGCGCGCCAAGGCCTCGGCCGCGAACGCGCCGACGCCGCCAAGCCCAGCAACAAAGACGCGCGCCGCGCGCAGGCGCTCGACGCCCTGGTCGCCGATCAGGATGCGGGTACGGGCCGAGAGGGGATCATCACTCGCCGCCGACGCCATCCGCGCGGCCCTCATCGGGCTCGAGGCACAGCAGTCGACGGGCATTCGCCGTGGTCTGGGCGGCAAGCGCGGCGGGCGCCTCCTGACGCACCTCGGCGAGCGCGGTCAAGACCTCGGGAAGGTAGGCGGGGCTGTTGCGCTGATACTGATGCGAGGCAACGGTCAGGTCCGGCGCATCGGTCTCCAGCACGATAGCCTCGAGTGGTAGCTCGGCGGCCAAGCGCCGCAGCCGGGTCGAGCGCTCGAAGGTCAACATGCCGCCGAAGCCGAGGCAAAAGCCCAGCTCGATGTAGCGGTGCGCCTGCTGCAGGCTGCCGTTGAAGGCATGGGCGCTGCCGCCAACCACCGGCGTCTCGGTGAGCAACCGCAACATTTCCTCATGCGCCTTTCGCACATGCAAGAGCACTGGCAACCGTGCGTCACGGGCGATGGCAAGCTGAGCGCGGCAGAGGTCGATCTGACGCTCACGATCGGCGTCCTTGGCATGGAAATCGAGCCCGATCTCGCCGACCGCGACCGGTGTATCGGTATCGAGTCTGCGCTCGAGCGCGGCCAGATCGCCGTTGCGATGGCGTTCCAGATAGACCGGGTGGAGGCCGAGCGCTGGATAGAGCCCATCATCGCCCGCGCAAAGCCCGAGCAACCTGTCCCAGCCGCCGGCATCGATGCCGGGGACGACGATCGCCTCGACCCCAGCGGCGCGCGCGGCCGTCAGCACTGCGGCGCGATCGGCATCGAAGTCGGCGACATCGAGATGGCAATGGGTGTCGATGAGACGCATTGTTCAATAGGGTCCGGCGCTTCTCAGCGGTTTCCGCCATCAGGTTTCAGCGCCAAGGGTGGCGGACGTGATGGGATCACCACATCAAATCATCCGGCACCTTGTAATCGGCGTATTCATCGTCGCCATCCTCGGCGTCGGCGCGATTATGCACCAACACCAGCGTCGGCTCGGCTGCCTCCAGCCGCTCGGCAATGTCCACCGGCACCAGTTCGTAGAAGTCATCATGGCGCACGATGGCCAAGCGCCCGTCCACCAGGTCTCGATGCTGCGCGGCGGTGACGTAGAGCCGCTTCAGCGCCTGACCATCGGTGAAATTGTAGGCCCTGTCACCATTCGAGCGCGGGATACGGTTGTCGCGCACCAGTTGCCACAAGGCAATCTGCTCGGCCTTGCGCTTGGCCTCCTCATCGCGTTGGCGATTCAGGGCCTGATCACGCGCTCGCTTCTCGGCCGCGACCTGCTGCGCCTGCTTGCGCTGGGCCTCGTCCGGGGGTGCGGTCCCCGATCGTTTTTGCTTACGTTTCTTGGACTTGGTGTTCTTGAGCTGCTGTTCGCTCGCCAGCCCGGCCTTCACCAGTTGGTCCTGTAAGGAGCCTGCCATGCGTTCCACCCTCTCACGCTGCGGTGCCGGATTGTAACCCCTGAGCCCAGCTGACGCGCCATCGCGTCGGCGTTTCGCGTTTCCATGGGCTCCTCCATTGGCTCCCGGATGGGCGACTAGGGGCATGTTTGCACTGAACAGCACTCGGCCGACGGTATACAATCGCGCGCTGCGCCCAAGGCTTCCCGATCACAGGAGGCCCACCCGTTGCTTAGGAGCAAGCCATGAACCGCCCTTTTACCATCCGAGCCCTATTGATCTTGACCGCCTTGGCGGCCGCCACGCCAACGCTGGCCAGTGAGATCGGTTATGTCGACATGCAGCGCGTCTTGGAAGACAGCGATCTCGGCAAGGCCGCGCAGGCCAACCTGCAGGAACGCTTCGGCGACGAGCAGCAGGCCTTTGCGCAAGAGGAGGCCGAGATTCGCCAGCTGCAACAAACGCTCGAGCGCGATCGACCGCTCATGAGCACGGCTCAGGTCGAGAAGACCGAGCAGGAGATCCAGAGCCGGATCAAGCAATTCGAGGAAGATTTCGCCAAGATCCAGCAACAGCTAGCGCGCGCGCAGCAGCAGGAAGGTCAAAAGATCCTTCAGCCGGCGCGCGATGCCGTGATCAGTGTCGCCAAGCAGCGCAAGCTCGATGCGGTCTTCGAGGCCAATCAATCCGGCGTTGTCTATCTCGATGACGGTGGCGACATCACCGACGCTGTCATCAAAGCGATGAATGCCAACGCGAACTAGGTCGCGGCGAGCCGAAGCCAGCCAGGCCACCCGATCGCCATCCGATCGAACCTCGGTCAAGATTCGGGCATTTTGCTAACTCAGATCAGCTTTTTCCGCCCCGACCCAGGGCAGTCAATGACCGCTGGTTTACAATGTTCGCGAGGGCCACTCAGCGCATCGCTCGTCGCTGCGCCACGGTCCGACGAGTCACTGTTCACTACGACATCGGCGCCGCCATCGAGGTGCCGCCGTTCCGGAGGATCGCAAGCCGATGCTTGGAGAAATGCACGACGTGCTCCATGAGTTCCCCGAACTCGAAGGCAAGATCGACGAGATGCGTGCGAGCAACGCCGCCTTTGCCGAACTCATGGACGCCTATGATGAGCTGGACGCGAAGGTCCGCCAACTCGAGGAACTCGGCACCCCGGTTGCCGACGAAACCATCGAGGAGTTCAAGAAGCAGCGTTTGCTGCTCAAGGACAAACTCTACGATCTGCTCCGTACCTAATACCGCAATGCAAGCCATTGGCGTGAAACCTGCCCGTCGTTCGCACGCCGCTAGCCCGCTGATCTAGCCCGCGCTGCGGGCAGTCAATCCAACTGGCACGCCAAGAGCGACCCAACATCTCCCTGGGTCGCGGCGGCCTCGCCCTCCCTATTCGTCACCATCGGGATGCGGCAGCAACCAACCCCGAGCACAAGGCGCGAGCCACCCATGCGATCCTCCCAATCCTCGGCCGATCCGCTGGATCGGCCACGCAGCCGACGGTTACGACCGCTGCTGCGCCTGCTGGGCTTTACCAGACCCTATCTCGGACGGCTCCTGCTCGCCCTCGCCGCGCTGCTATTCGCCGCCGGCACGCTACTGGCCTTTGGCCAGGTGATTCGCAACGTGGTCGACACCGGGATCGCCAGTGGCTCATCGGCCGCGCTGGATCAGGCGCTGCTGTTCTTTTTACTGGTCGTGGTGCTCTTGAGTATCGCGGTCGGGCTGCGCAGCTGGCTGCTGAATTGGCTTGGCGAACGTGTAGTTGCCGATGTACGCCGCGCCGTCTTCAACCGCGCCCTGGCCCTGAACGTCGGCTTCTTCGAGACCACCCGCACCGGCGAGGTCATCTCCCGGCTGACCAGCGACACCGCACTGTTGCAGATCGTAGTCGGCTCCACCTTTGCCATGGGGCTGCGCAGCCTGCTGCTGGCGATCGGCAGTCTGGTGATGCTGGCCATCACCAGCCCAGAGCTGACGCTGCTGGTCGTGCTCGGGGTGCCCGTTGTGCTGGTGCCGGCCTGGTTCCTCGGCCATCGGGTACGCCGCTTCTCCAGGCTGAGCCAGGACAGGATTGGCGATGTCGGCGCCTATGTCGACGAGACCCTGCATGGCATCCGCACGGTCCAGGCCTTCTGCCATGAGCCGGTGGACCGGGCGCGCTATGGCGAGCGCGTCGAAGAGGCCTTCGGCACGGCGATGCGCCGCTCCGTGAACAGCGCGCTGCTGAGCACGGTGGTAACCTTGCTGACCTTCGGCGCCATCGGGCTCGTGCTCTGGTTCGGCGGGCGCGAGGTGCTGGCCGGGCGACTCACCGGGGGCGAACTCTCGGCGTTCTTGTTCTACGCGATCCTAGTCGCGGGCAATGTCGGCTCACTGTCGGACATCGCCGGCCAACTCCTGCGCGGCGCCGGCGCCGCCGAACGCTTGATGGAACTGCTCGAGACCGAGCCCTCGATCACCGCGCCCGCCGCGCCACGCCGCCTGCCCACCCCGGTGCAAGGCCGCGTCGAGGCCCAAGCGGTGACCTTTACCTATCCATCCCGCCCCGAGCATCCGGCCATTGCCGGCATCGATCTCGAGATCGCGCCGGGCGAGCAAATCGCCCTCGTCGGCCCATCCGGCGCGGGCAAGTCGACCCTGTTCCACCTGCTGCTGCGGTTCTACGACCCGGAGCAAGGCGCGCTGCGCCTCGATGGCATCGATCTGCGCGAACTCGAACCCACGGCCTTCCGGCGCCAGATCGTCATCGTGCCGCAGGATCCGGTGATCTTTGGCGCCGATGCACTCGAGAACATCCGTTATGGGCTGGAGGTGGATGACGCGGCGGTCGAGGCTGCGGCCCGCGCGGCGCACGCGCATGAGTTCATCCAGCGGCTGCCGAACGGCTATCGGACCTTCCTCGGCGAGCGCGGGGTGCGTCTCTCTGGCGGCGAGCGTCAACGCATCGCGATCGCGCGCGCCATCCTGCGCGACCCAGCGGTCTTGCTCCTGGATGAGGCCACCAGCGCGCTGGATGCCGAAAGCGAGCGCCTCGTGCAAGACGCGCTGGAACACCTGATGCACGGACGCACCAGCATCGTCATCGCCCATCGCTTGGCCACGGTGCGCAATGCCGACCGGATCCTGGTCCTCGACCAAGGGCGCATCGTCGCCAGTGGCCGCCATGAGACGCTGCTCGTCGAGGACGGCCTCTATGCCCGTCTCGCGGCCCTGCAGTTCCAGGATGGGAGTTAGTTGTCCGAGGTCTGACCCTTGATGTGCTGACGGATCTCCTGTGGTCGCGGCAGCCCGCGAATCCTCAGCTCCGGATCATCGCCGGCGGTATAGACCTTCAGATCGCCGGCCCCCAACAGGCGTTGGAACAGCGACTGCTCGACCCGAACCGTCCGCACCGAACTCATGTTGATCTCGATGTATTGCTTGCTCAGCAGCCCATGCGTCCAAACCAGCTCGTATTCGTTGATCTCGAGATGATCCATCAGGGACGCCAGCCACCAACGCAGCAGCTGGAAAAGACCGATGGCGATCAACCCGTAGCCCAGCCAGCGCGGCTCGAGCCCGTCGGGCAGTTGGAGCGACTGTGTGGGCTCCGGCAAGAGCGGGAGCGTGCCGGTCAGCGCGATCACCGCTCCACCCGCGATCATCAGCCACGCGATCAGGGCACCGAGCGGGTGCGAGCGCCAGACGGAAGGGTTGGCCTTGTACAGGACTTCAGGCATCGCATGACTCCTTGGGCGGACTAGGGAACGACATAACAGCGGACGACAAAGGCGGGCCAGCAGAGCGGCGTCACGAGCAATCGTACCAGTATTGCCCGAAGCCGAGAATGCGTCCGAGAGAGGACGCGGCGCTGGGATTAGCCGACGAGTGCCCTGAACGCATCGAGATCGAGCAGTTGGCCCGGCCCCTCGGGTTGGCCAAGACCCGCAGGGTTGCTCGGCTCCCGATAGTCGGAAAGATTACTGCCGGTGCCGATGCAGGGCCAAGGCGGCGGCGCCTGCAGCCAACCGCCATCGGCGGCGCGCATGTGTTGGCGATCACTGGCAAAGTCCGCGAGATAGCGCGCGGCGGTGACGACCCGAAAGCGCGGCTGCAGCAGTCCCGGCAACGCCGCCGCATGCGGGAAACTGCGCTCGAGCCAGGTGCTCGCCACAACCGGCAGCCGCAAGCGCGAGTCCAGATCCCAGATGCGCTGCTGCTCGTCGAGCGCGATGCAATGATAATCCCACCAGACGAGGCCATCGGCACCGGCAGCGCGTTGCTCGGCAATCGGGCAGGCTCCGGCCTGGCTGGCGACAAAGATCGCCTGCGCGATGACTACACCCGTCGGCGGCTCGGCGCAGAGCCACCAGATGTTCTCCTCGCAGTAGAACGGCTGATAGCGCAGGCCATGACGTACCTGGTCGCCAGATTGAGCACAACGTTGTTCACTCACGGGAAAGGATGCCAGGCCGAGCCGTCAACCGGTGTTGCGCATTCCCGCCGCGATCGCATTGATCGAACGCAGCAGCGGGTCCAGCCATTCCTTGCGCGCTTCCTCGCTCGACTCGTTGCGATAGCGCTCGAGCAGGGTGATCTGGATGTGGTTCAACGGGTCCAGGTAGCTGTTGCGCCGCGCCAGCGAGAGCTGCAGCTCGGGCGTCTCTTCCATCACCGCGTGCAGCCCGGCGACATTGAGCACCTGGGTTAGGGTGCGCTGATACTCATCGGCGATCGCCTGGTAGATCGGTTCGGCGCGCGCCTGGTCGGTGACCAACTGCGAATACTCACGGGCGATGCCCATCTCGGCCTTGAACAGCGACATCTGGGTGTTGCTCAGGATGGCGCGAAAGAACGGCCACTCCTGATACATGCGCTGCAATTTCGCGAGGCGCTCCAGATCGCTCCCGCGCCACTGCTCGATCGCACTGCCGATGCCCAGCCAAGCCGGCAACGTATGGCGCGCCTGCGCCCAGCCGAAGACCCACGGGATCGCGCGGATCGAGCCCAGCGAACGGTCCGCCTTCTTGCGATGCGAAGGCCGCGAGCCGATGTTGAGCAGCGCGATCGCATCGACCGGGGTGGCCTCGTAGAAATAGTCCAACAAGCCCGGCGTGTCGCACACCAACCCACGGTAATGCTGTTCGCCGAGCCGCGCTAGCTCCTCCATGATGCCGAGGAAGTCCTTGCGCGGCTTGGTCGGCGGGTCGATCACGCAACGGCTCGCCTTCATCAGACCGCTGATGCCCATGGTCAGCTCGTAGAGCGCGGTCTCGGGGTTCGCGTAACGGTACGAGAGCACCTCGCCCTGCTCGGTGAACTTGATCTGCCCATGCACGGTGTCCTCCGGCTGCGACAGGATCGCCTCGTGCGTCGGTCCGCCGCCGCGACCGATGGTGCCGCCCCGGCCATGGAACAGGCGGCACTTGACGCCGCGCGCTTGGGCGAGGGCGATGATCGTCTCCTGCGCCTCGTACAGGTTCCAGGCCGAGGCCAGGATGCCGCCGTCCTTGCAGGAGTCGGAGTAGCCGAGCATCACCTCTTGCAGATTCCCCGAGGCCTTGAGCAACGCCGCATAGGTCGGGCTGTCGAACAGCGCCGACATCACCGCCTCGATCTGGGCCAGGTCTTCAATGGTCTCGAACAGCGGCGAGATGCGCAGATGGCAGAACCAACCCTCCGGTGTGCGCCCGGCCAGGCCCGCCAGGCGCGCGAGCAGCATCACCTCCATCACATGACTGGCGCAGTGGGTCATCGAGATCACATAGGCGCCGAACACCTGCTCGCTGATCTCGGCGCGCATCCGCGCCATCGACTCGAACACCTCCAGGGTCTCGCGCGTCTCCGGGGTCAGGGTGCCCTTGTCGATATGGAAGGGATGCGGATGACCGATGGCCTCGGCGAGTGCGACCAGCTTCTGCTCCTCGCTGAAGGCCTCGTAGAGGGGCGCGCCGGCTTGGCGCGCGAACAGCTCGATCACCGCCTCGGTGTGGCGCGTCGATTCCTGGCGCACATCCAGATGCACCAGATGGAAGCCAAAGCTCTCGACCAGTCGGATCAGGTCCTTAAGTTCGCCATCGGCGGCGTTGGCATCGCCGTGGCTGATCAGCGAGTCGCGGATCAGATAGAGATCCTCGAGCAGCTCGCACTCGTGGGCATAGCCTTCCGGCAGGATCTCGGGGTTCTGATCGTCATCGATGCGCGCGCGCACCCGCGCCAGCGTGGTCTCGAGCCGATGCCTGACGATGAACAGCTTGCGTCGATAGGGCTCGTGGAAATAGCGCCGATGGGTCTGGCGCATGGTGTGCAGCCAATAATCCTCGTCATCGTCCAGCGCATCGAGGAACGGCGCCGAGGGCTGCACCAGCAGGCTCGAATGGCTGAGGATGCGCGATAAACGCTGGACCCGCGCGCTGTATTCCTCGAGCACCAGCTCGCAGTGCATGCGCACGGCCAGCTCGGTGGTCTCCGGCTTGACGAACGGATTGCCGTCGCGATCGCCGCCGATCCAGGAGCCGAAGCCGACGAAGCTTGGCACCGTCACCCCGCTCTCGATCCCATACAGGCGCCGCACCGCGCGCTCCAGGTTGCGATAGACCTGCGGCAAGGTCACGAACAACGACTCGCGGAAGAAGTACAGCCCTTGGCGCACCTCATCGGTCACCTGCGGCTTGTGCACCCGCACCTCATCGGTCTTCCAGAGCACCTGAATCTCGCTCAGAATCTGCCCTAGGCGATCCTGCTGCTCCTCCTCGTTGAGCTTGTGGCGGTGCAGATCCAGGGTCAGCAGGAAGATGCGCCGATGCGTCTCGAGCGTGGTGCGGCGCTTGGCCTCGGTGGGATGCGCGGTGAACACCGGCAGATAGGCGAGTTCATTCAACAGTCGCTGCAGCCCCGCCGCATCGATGCCATCGGCATGGAATTGGCGCAGGGTGTGGTCGAACGAGCCGCGCCAGAGCCGCCCGCCAGCGCTGACCAGCGAGCGCCGATGCAGAAAGGCGTGCACATCCTCGACCAGATGCGCCAGGCTGAAGTAGATGGTGTACGCGCGGATCACCTCCGAGAGCGTCTGCGGGTCGAGACCGTTGATGCGCTTCATCAACTTCTCGCGCAGCTCGGGGTCGTCTGCCTCGCGCAGCGTCAGGAAGCCTTCGCGCAGGCGTTCCACCACCACCAATACGCGCTTGCGGCTGTGCTCGCGCAGCACCTCGCCGAGCAGGGTGGCGAAGAGCGCAATATCACGCTCGGAGCCGGACAGGGTCTGGGTGTCGTTCATCACGGTACAGCTAAAAGTCCTTGACGTATCTGCGCGGAGTCTACCCCGGCACCAAGCCAATGAAAACCGACCAAACCATCCGGCGGCGGATGGCGAGCAGAGATCAGCGCCGCGTCAGCCCCGGCGTTCGGTGCTTGTCGAGCGGCCTGGGTTGCGTCTATGGTCGTATCGTGCATCGCGCGTCCTTGGCCATCCGCCGACGCGCGCGTTCGGACCCGAGACGGCCCTACATGGCTTTCGTCATCGCTGTCACACCATCATCCATCAATGGAGAGTCTCAATGCGCCCTAGCAACTCGCTCACCACTGCCCTCGCCGCTGGCCTCACCACCGCCCTCATGCTGGGCAGCGCCCATGCCGAGGTGCAATCCAAGGCCGTCAGCTACGAAGACGAAGGCGTCCCGCTGACCGGCTATCTGTACTGGGACGATGCCCTCGAAGGCGAACGGCCCGGCATCCTGGTGATCCACGAATGGTGGGGCCTCAACGACTACGCGAAGCAGCGCGCGCGGATGCTGGCCGAGCTTGGCTACGTCGCCTTCGCGGCGGATATGTACGGCAACGATCAGGTCACCGATCAGCCCTCGCAAGCGCGGGAATGGATGCAGGAGGTCACGGTCGATCCCGAACTCTGGCGCCAGCGCGCTGCGGCTGGCCTCACTCAACTTAAGGACGTCGATGAGGTGAACACGGAGCAACTCGCCGCCATCGGCTACTGCTTCGGCGGTGGTACCGTGCTACAGATGGCCTACGGCGGCGCCGACCTCGATGGCATCGTCAGCTTCCATGGCTCGATGCCTGCGGCCCCAGAGGAGAGCGCCGGCAAGATCGCGCCCAAGATCCTCATCCTGCACGGCCAGGCTGACAGCTTCGTCGCGCCCGAGGTGGTCACCAACTTCCAGAACAAGCTCGAGGAGGCCGGCGCCAACTGGGAGATGGACATCTACGGCGGCACGCGCCACGGCTTCACCAATCCCGATGTCGGCGACTACGGCATCGACAACCTGCAATACAACGCGCAGGCCGACGCCCGCTCCTGGCAACGCATGCAAGACTTCTTCCGCGAACTCTTTGCCGACTGAGCGATGAAACACTGGTTATGGCTTCCCGTCGTCGTGATCCTCTTGGATCAGGCCAGCAAATGGCTGGTTCTAAGTGCCCTCACGCCCTATCAGGTGCTTGAAATCCTGCCCAATATACATCTCACCCTCATGTTCAACAGCGGCGCCGCGTTCAGCTTCCTGGCCGATGCCGGCGGCTGGCAGCGCTGGCTGTTCGCGGGCTTCGCGGTGGTGGTCACGATCGCGCTCGTGGTCTGGCTGTTGCGGCTCCAGGCAAACGAGCGTTTGCTCGCCGTCGGTCTTGGGCTGATCATCGGTGGCGCGATCGGCAATCTGATCGATCGCGTGGTCTTCGGTCATGTCGTCGACTTCATCCAGGTCTACCTGCCCGTGATCCCGCTGCGGCTCTTCAACCCTTGGCCGGCGTTTAACATTGCCGATAGCGCAATCAGTCTCGGCGTGGTGCTACTGTTGATCGAAACCGTTCGCGGCGAGCGCCATCGACAGCCTGCAGATGGCTGAGATGTACCCGCCGAACCAATCACCCCGGAGATGACATGAAGATCGCCATCCTATCGCGCAACCCGAAACTGTACTCGACACGCCGACTCGCCGAGGCGGCGCGCGAGCGAGGTCATGAGGCGCGCGTCATCGACGCACTGCGCTGCTACATGAACATCACCTCGCACGCGCCATCGATCCACTACAAGGGCGAAAACCTCAGCGGCTTCGACGCGGTGATCCCGCGCATTGGCGCCTCGGTGACCTTTTACGGCACTGCGGTGCTGCGCCAGTTCGAGATGATGAACGTCTACCCATTGAACGAGTCGGTCGCGATCAGCCGCGCGCGCGACAAGCTGCGCTCGCTACAGCTGCTCTCGCGCCGCGGCATTGGCCTGCCGATCACCGGCTTCGCCCATACCCCGGACGATATCGATGACCTGATCAAGATGGTCGGCGGCGCCCCGCTGGTGATCAAGCTGCTGGAGGGCACGCAGGGCATCGGCGTGGTGCTGGCCGAGACACGCCAAGCCGCCGAAAGCGTGATCGAGGCCTTCCTCGGCCTCAAGGCCAACATCCTGGTGCAGGAGTACATTCACGAGGCCAAAGGCGCCGACATCCGCTGCTTCATCATCGGCGAGAAGGTCGTCGCTACTATGCGTCGCCAGGCCAAGCCCGGCGAATTCCGCTCCAACCTGCACCGCGGCGGCAGCGCCGAGCTGATTCGCATTACCCCCGAGGAGCGCTCCACGGCGGTGCGCGCGGCCAAGATCATGGGACTGAACGTCGCCGGCGTCGACATCCTGCGCTCCAACCATGGCCCGGTGGTGATGGAAGTCAACTCCTCGCCTGGGCTCGAAGGCATCGAGACCGCCACCAACAAGGACATCGCCGGTCAGATGATCGACTTCATTGAGAAAGACGCCGTTGCCGGCAAGACCCGTACCCGTGGCAAAGGCTAGCAGCGCGGCCTCCGGACTGCGTATCGGCGGACAACTGGTGCGCGCCGGCGAACGCCGGCGTGTGGACCTGCCGCTGCCGAGTCTGTTCACCCAAAATCCGGTGGTGCTGCCGGTGCATGTATTGCACGGGCGCCGTCCCGGTCCACGGCTCTTCGTCACTGCCGCTGTCCATGGTGACGAGATCAACGGCATTGCGATTATTCGCCGCCTGCTCAGCAGCACTGCCTTGCGCTCGCTGCGCGGCACGCTGCTGGCGGTGCCGGTGGTCAATGTCTACGGCTTCGTGCGCCACTCGCGCTATCTGCCCGACCGACGCGACCTGAATCGCAGCTTCCCCGGCTCCGAGAGCGGCTCGCTGGCCGGCCGGCTCGCGGCGACCTTGATGAGCGAGATCGTCGCCGACAGCGATCTCGGCATCGACCTGCACACCGGCGCCGCCCACCGCGAGAACCTGCCGCAGATCCGCGCCCGTGTCGAGACCATCGGCATTCCGGATCTGGCGCGCTCGTTCGACGCGCCAGTGATCCTCGATGCCGACCTGCGCGACGGTTCCCTGCGCGCGGCGGCCGCCGCGATCGATGTACCGGTCCTGCTCTACGAGGCCGGCGAGGCGCTGCGGTTCGATGAACTCTCGATCCGCGCCGGCGTGCGCGGCATCCTCGCCGTGATGCGTCACCTCGGCATGATTCGCGACCAGACCCGCCGCCAGCGCTCACCGCACCCACCGGTGATTGCCCGATCTAGCGTCTGGGCACGCGCGCACACCAGCGGCATGCTGGGCTTCGCGCGTCCGCTCGGCGCCTGGGTCGAGAAGGGCGAGCGCCTGGCCACCGTGGCCGACCCCTTCGGCAATGGCGAGGAGACCATCACCTCCCCCACCGCCGGCATCGTCATCGGCCGCATGAACCTGCCTCTGATCACCGAGGGTGAGGCGCTGTTCCACATCGCCCGCTTCAAGACCGATGCCGTGGCCGACACCGTGGAGCACTTCCAGACGCTGCTCGAGCCCGATGACCCCCTCTCGGAGCCCATCGACTGATGTGCCTGCTCAGCTGAGTGCCTGCTCAGCCGGACGCCTCGAATGCTGCATGATCACGCCGGACAGCGGCCGGCATAGGCCAGACTGGAAGGCCGGACTGGAGCGCCCGCCCCTTGGCGAGCGAGGCGCTCCAGCGGTGCTTATTTGGACGACTCGCTCGCAGCCGGCGCGGTGGGTGCTGGATACCCATAGCCCGGATAGGTATAGCCGTAGTAGGGCACGGCCCCGTAGGCATAGGGATAGCCGCCATAGTAGCCCGGATAGCCACCCCAATAGCCGGGATAGCCATATCCATAGCCCGGACCATACCAGGGGCCGCCCCAACCATTGCCCCAGCCGGGACCCCAGCCATCGCCCCAATTCCAGGGGTTGAACGGTCCCCAGAAGGCATTCGCGGAGCCAGCGCCGAAGAGAGTGACGCCGGCCAGACCAACAGCAAGCAACAGACGCTTCTTGATGAGCATGTTCTGACCTCCGCTCATTGAGATGGTCGATCAAGTGAACCGGCTCAACGGCGCCGGTCCGTGTTCAGCTTATCCAGGCTGTGACAGGGGTTGTTTGATGAAAGTCAATATTTGCCGGTCATCCTTCCACGAAGGAGCGCAGAAAGGCCTCCGCAGAGAGCGTCCGTGGCAGCCGCCGTCCGCTCGGACCGGGCCGCATGGTGATGACTTGGCGTGAATGCTCCGGACCAGAGCTGACGTGGATCGGGTGGTCCGCGCCATGGTACTGACCGCAAGGATCGTCCAGTGCTGGCGGAGCAGTCCGCACACGCTTCAGTCGGAGCCCATCGATCTCCCAGCGATGCCGCGCCAAGATCGCATCCAGCTCCGTCGCTGTCGGTCCGTAGCCGGAGAGATCGATCAGACCGCGCGCAGCGCAAAGTGCTGGAAGGGTACTGATGGCCAGTGCTCGGGAAGGTGCCGGAGCCTGTCTCGGAGATTGCCGTCACGCAGATGCGTGGGCTGGCACTGCTGCAGCACATAGTTGCGCACGCCGGCATCAGCCAGGTGCTGCATTAGCTTTTGCAGATAGCCATCGTCATCGAGCCCCGGCATCGGCGTGGTGCGAACCTCGAGCGCGACGCCAGCCGCAAGCAGCAGCTCCAGGCTCCGCCAGGCGGCTTCGCCGGAGCCGGGCACGCCGGTAACTGCGGGATAGTCCTCGGGCAGGGCCTTGATATCCAGTCCAACCCAGTCGAGCAGCGGCAGCAGGCTGCGCAAGCGTTGCGGATAAGGACCACCAGTGTGCAGCCCGACCTTGAAGCCGAGCGCACGCACCAGGGTCATCGCATCGGCGAGTGCGGACTGCGCGGTTGGCTCGCCGCCACTGAAGACCACCGCATCGAGCAGGCCACGGCGAGACCTCAGGAACTCGAGCACCTCGGCCCAGGTGATTGCCTCCCGCCCGTTTTCCTCGGGCGCGGCATCCAGCAGATGGCCGTTGTGGCAATACGGGCAGCTCCAAGGACAGCCTTGGCAGTAGACAACAGCCGCTAGCTCGCCCGGATAATCGACGCTGGTCAGCGGCGTCAGTCCGCCGAGCCTTAGCGCATTGGCTGCGGGCCGAATCTGGAGCTGAGGCCGGGTCATGGCCGACCGTCGGCTGGCCGTTGTCTCGACCTCATCTGACAGCTGCTCAAGCAGCCTCACGCCGAGTTTCGCCTGAATGGGCTTCTTCGGAGTGCGTCTCTCCGGAACGCTGATGCGAGCGTTGGCCCAAGCCCTGGCTCGCTTGGTGATGGATTGGGTTCTGGCTCAAATCCGGGCGAGCCGCAGGCCGCTCCTGAAAATAGGTGCGCTCCTGATGTTCGGCCTGCTTGCCGCGATTGAAGGCCGAGACCGGACGGTGGTAGCCCATCACGCGGGTCCAGACCTCGCAGCGGGTGCGCTCTTCGTCGCGCAATTCGATGGTTGGCTCAATCGTGGTCTCTTTCATGTCGTACTCCAGTTGATATCGATGATGCGGCCTGCCCGTCGGCCGCTGCTATTCGGTCAGCCTTGCTCTAGGTGCGTAGTTGTCCCAGCGAGGCAAGCCGTTGTCGGTGCTGGGATCAGCGCCGTCGATGGCCCGCACGGCCGATGGACCGCACGGAAGCGACTCAGGCCGTCGCCGCTTGCACCTCGGCACGCTTCTTTTCGATCAGCTCGGCATCGCACTTGGGACAGAACTCGTGCTCGCCGGCGAGATAACCATGGGTTGGGCAGACCGAGAAGATCGGCGTCACCGTGATATAGGGCAGCCGGAAGTTGGTCAGTGCCCGATGTACCAGGCGCTTACAGGCATCGGTAGAGCCGATACGCTCGCCCATGTACAGATGCAGCACGGTGCCGCCGGTGTACTTGGTCTGCAGCTGATCCTGCGCCGCCAGTGCTTCAAAGGCGTCGTCGGTATAGCCGACTGGCAGCTGCGAGGAGTTAGTGTAATAGGGCGTGTCCTCGGTACCGGCCTGGAGGATGCCGGGGAAGCGCTTCTTGTCCTCACGGGCGAAACGATAGGTCGTACCCTCGGCCGGTGTCGCCTCTAGGTTGTACATGTGGCCGGTCTCCTCTTGGAACTCGACCATCCGTGCGCGCACATGATCGAGCAGACGGCAGGCGAAGGCGTGCCCCCACTCCGTCGTGATGTCGTCGGTATCCGCCGTGAAGTTGCGGATCATCTCGTTGATGCCGTTCACCCCGAGCGTACTGAAATGGTTGCGCAGGGTGCCGAGATAGCGCTTGGTATAGGGAAAGAGTCCGGCGTCCATGTGGCGCTGGATCACCTTGCGCTTCAACTCCAGGCTCTTCTTCGCCAGCTCCATCAGCTCGTCGAGCCGTCGCAGCAGCGCGGCCTCATCACCACGATGGGTGTATCCGAGTCGAGCACAATTGATGGTCACCACCCCGAGCGAACCGGTCTGCTCGGCCGAGCCGAACAGCCCATTGCCGCGCTTGAGCAGTTCGGATACGTCGAGGCGCAACCGGCAGCACATACTGCGAACCATATTCGGCTCCATGTCGGAGCTGACGAAGTTACTATTGTGGGTGAGCAAGTCGTTTGCCAACAGGAAAAGGTGGTCGTCACTCTCAATCTCGATGTCCACCATCGGCGTTAGGTGCGGCGTGCGCTCGATCTTGACAATCGCGTCTTGGACGCAGCCCTTGCGCAGTTCCCCACAGAAGAACCACAGACAATCATTTTCCGCATCCCGGACCCGAAAATAGGCATCCTTGCGGTATCGGTAATGCGCGCCGTAAGTGCCGTCTACGGCTTCGGCACGAGCGATGATCCGGTAGCCGCAGGCGGTCTTGCCTTGGCCCTCGGTATAGCGAATCAGTGCGCGCTTGCGCTCGATCCGGAAGCCGACCCGCTCGACGAACAGCCGCACGTTGCGCTCGCCGGTGATGATGACGGAGCCGGTGCGCTCATTGAGCCGGCCCGCAATGGACAACATGGTCAACAACTCTAAGACCTGCTGCAGCAGGCGCGGGCTCCTGGACGTGAATGAGATAACCGAGGTGGCATTGCGCGTTGCAACAGTACCATCCGTGTCGAACAGGCCACGCAACAGGGCGCCGATCTCCGCATCGCTGCGGTGGTACAGGATCTCCGGCACGCGCTTGTCCCAACAGGTAGTCAAGGCCAGCCCCAAATGCTCCAGCCAGTCCGTAAGCATCACGGAGGCAACAGCGCTCGTCTTGCAACTCAGCGACACGCCGCACTGCGTCACGGAGGGCTGCAGATTGAACTTGCGAACGAGCACGTCGGCGAAGAAATCCAGGATCTCCGTATCTGCATTCGCCAGCGAGACGCGCCCCCGGCGCAGCGACCCGTCGCCCAGGAGCTGCCCCAGCAGCTCGCAGATTTCAACATCCAGATCCTCTGGGAGGCGCACACTATCACTCAAGGTGGTCTGGAAGCGCGTCCGCGCGAAACTGAAGGGTACGAGCGGCTGAACTTGGCGCGGTCTTGGCTCGATGCGGCAGAACGCAGGCGCCGTAGAGAGTTCGGCCAGCGTAAAGAGGCGATCCTGTTCGTCGTAGAGTCGGAACAGGCGCTCGTTGCGACGCTCGAGCCGCAGGCCCGTCTCAAGCGCCAGCACACAGTCGTCCACGAGCAGGGCATCACCCAGGTTCAGTGCCGCCGCCGCCTTGAGACCATTGTTGGTCGGGAATCGATGATTATCAGAGCAACTGACGCTACGCCCCTCGTCCGTCGTGACGGTGACCTGTTCGTCCCGTTGTGTATGCACCACACCTGTGATCCGTTTGTACGCACCATCACTGCCCACCACCTCGTCGGCGGTGCTCAGCGCCTCTACCACCTTAATACCGTCACGGGTATAGACGCGCGTCCCCTCCGCTAGGCAGAAGTACGGGAGGCCATATTTCGCCGTCATCTCGAACAGCAGCTCCGTATTCTCGCTCTCCCACGGGAAGTCCGACGTGATGTTATAGGTCGGGATCGGGAAGGTGAAGATGCGCCCCTTGGCATCGCCCTCAGTCATCACCTCGATGTAGGCCCGATTGATCATATCCATCTCGGCCTGCAGCTCGCCGTAGGTGAACGGCTGCTCAACGCCACCGATCACCGGCACCTGCTCGCGCAGATCCTCCGGGCAGACCCAATCGAAGGTGAGATTTGTGAACGGGGTATTACCAGTGATGAAGGTCTTGCCACAGCGGCGCGCAACGAAGGTGCCGTTCCGTGTGGTCGGACACCAGACCTTGCCGCGATAGGGCTTGCGCTCGATCAGCTGAATATAGGTCTCCCGATTGCGCACGATGTTCAGCACATGCACGCCGGAATCCTTGCGCGTGTGGACCGTGCTCCCCCAGCCCGCCAGGCTGCAGAGTTCTTGCAGGGCGTCGAGGTTTTCCTGGTCGTTGGTGTAGATGCGGGTGCGACCGTTCGGCTCGATGCTGCCGTCGCCCTTAACATAGGTCTCGATAAACAGCCGGATCTGCCGCGCCGACAGGGTGCGGATCAACGGCGGCACACACTTGCGCTGCAAGTGGCCGAGCACCAGTTCGCTGCCCTCGCTGTTCAGCCGATAACGACAGACCGGGTGATTGGCATAGGTGCCGGTCTGGCGTCGCTCGTGCCAGGTCAAGCCCATCTCGGTCAACAGCCATTCGATCTCAGCCGCGTTCTCGCGGTTGCCCGTCGATTGCCAGATGCTGACGCGCCGCCGTCCAGCGTCAAAATCGAGGTTGCCTTCAGCAACCACCCAGGCCAGCAGCATCACCAGATTGTCGTCCACCTCGACCGTCGAGGTAGTCTCCCAGGCATTCGGCACGATCACCGGCGATTTCAGCTTGGCAACGTCTCCGATCTCTTCGAGAATCCAACGGTTATCCGAGTTGAAGACCTTTCGCACGACCTTGTGCTGCGGCGTGACCCATTGCTCTTGGGTGCGGTTGCGCAGCACGTACATGTCGCCGTCGAAGTCGTACGCCGTGATCGCCAGCGGCTCCAGATACTCCAGGCGATTGTTGCGCCAGTCGAAGGTGGCGATCCGCTCGCCCTCGCTGATCTGGTCGTAGCGCTTCCAGCCCTGTTCGGTCAGGCATTCGGTCTCGGCATCGACGCACTGGCACCCCCAACGCGAGGGCACATTCAGGTTATAGATCAGCTCCTGGATATACTGCTTGACGCGCGGGTAGTCGAGCCCATCGACGCGCACATAGGGCGCCATATAGGTATCGAAGCTGGAGAAGGCCTGAGCGCCGGCCCATTCGTTCTGCAAGGTGCCGAGAAAATTGACGATCTGCCCGATCGCGCTCGACATGTGCTTCGGCGGGCCGGCCTCGACCTTGCCCGGCACTCCATTCAGTCCCTCGGCCAGCAGCGTGCGCAGCGACCAACCGGCGCAGTAGCCGGCGAGCATGTCGAGATCGTGGATGTGCATATCGCCCTCGCGGTGCGCCTCGCCAACCTGCGGCGGATAGACGTGCGAGAGCCAGTAGTTGGCGATCATCTTGCCCGAGGTATTCAGGATCAACCCGCCGAGCGAATAGCCTTGATTGGCATTGGCCGCGACGCGCCAGTCCGAGCGGTCCAGATACTCGTTGATCGAGCTGGTGACATCGACCAGCGTGCGCTGATCGGCGCGTAGCTTGGCGCGCTGCTCGCGGTAGACGATATAGGAGCGCGCGGTCTCGAAGTGATTGGCACTGATCAGGGTCTGCTCGACGACATCCTGAATGCCCTCGATGTCCGGACTGCGTCCCTCCCCGTACCGATGCGCGAGCACCTTGACCACCTGCGCGGTCAGTAGCTGCGCCTCCATCTCGCCGAACTCACCGGTCGCCTGCCCGGCGCGCGCGATCGCCGATTCGATCTTCGAGGCGTCGAAGACGACCTGCTCGCCATCGCGCTTGGTGACGCAGGTTGGCAGGGTCGCAAGCGAGGAGGCGGAGGTCGACATATGGAGGTTCCCGAGCGAAAGACACAAGATATTGTGTTTGAGAGTATAACCAGACCTAGATATAGATGACTAGCCAGATTCCATCACATTGACTCACATCAGCCCGGACGCTGATCGTCGTGCCGCGCTTCATCGGCGCTATTTGGCGTCGCGACGCGCCACTCGCGTCGCGAAAACCGATTGATTCGGCTCGGCTTGACACCATGATCCCCTTTCCCGAGGATGACGCACTCGAGCCTCGCCCCCGCTCCTGCCCTGGCCCGCTGCCAATGCCCAACACAAAGTCCATGCCACGCAAAGTCTTCATCCAAACCTACGGCTGCCAGATGAACGAGTACGACTCGTCACGGATGGCCGACCTGCTGCGTGAATCGCATGGGCTTGAGCGTACCGACCGTCCCGAGGAGGCCGATGTGCTGCTGCTGAACACCTGCTCGATCCGCGAGAAGGCGCAAGAGAAGGTCTTCTCCCAGCTCGGGCGCTGGCGGCCCTGGAAACAGGCTCGGCCCGATCTGGTGATCGGCGTCGGTGGTTGTGTCGCCAGCCAAGAAGGCGACGCCATCCGCGATCGCGCACCCTATGTCGACCTGGTGTTCGGTCCACAGACCCTGCATCGGCTGCCGGCCATGCTCGACGCGGTCGCGCGGCAACAGCAGCCGCAGATCGATATCAGCTTCCCGGAGATCGAGAAGTTCGACCGCCTGCCCGAGCCGCGCGCCGATGGCCCGAGCGCCTTCGTCTCGGTGATGGAAGGCTGCTCCAAGTATTGCACCTACTGCGTGGTCCCCTACACCCGCGGCGAGGAGGTCAGCCGACCCTTCGATGACGTGATTGCCGAGGTGGCCGGCCTCGCCGAGCAGGGCGTGCGCGAGGTCAATCTGCTCGGGCAGAACGTCAATGCCTACTGCGGTCCAATGCACGACGCTGAGATCGCCGACCTCGCACTGCTGATCCGCTACTGCGCGGCCATCGACGGCATCGACCGCATCCGCTTCACCACCTCCCATCCAGTCGAGTTCTCTGACAGCCTGATCGAGGCCTATGCCGAGGTTCCGGAACTCGTCAGCTTCCTGCATCTGCCGGTGCAAAGCGGCTCGGACCGCATCCTCGGACTGATGAAGCGCGGCCACACCGCGCTCGAGTACAAGGACAAGATCCGTCGTCTGCGGCGCGCGCGCCCTGGGATCAGCCTCTCATCGGACTTCATCGTCGGCTTCCCCGGCGAGACCGAGGCCGATTTCGAAGCCACCCTGCGTTTGATCGATGAGATCGGCTTCGACCAATCCTTCAGCTTCCTCTATAGTGCGCGACCGGGAACCCCAGCCGCCGACTACCCAGACGTGGAGCTGGATGTGGTCAAGCAAGCAAGATTGGCGCGGCTGCAGCAGCTGATCAACCAGCAGGCGCAGCAGATCAGCCGGCGGATGGTGGGCCAGGTGCAGCGGGTGCTGGTCGCCGGCCCCTCGCGCAAGGATCCGAGCCAACTCGCCGGGCGTACCGAGAACAATCGGGTGGTCAACTTTAGCGGCCCAAAGGCGCTGATCGGCGACTTCGCCGACCTGCTCATCACCGAAGCGCTGCCGAACTCGTTGCGCGGCGCGCTTCAACAGACCCCGCCGGTTGCGCCGGCTGGACCGGTCGACATCGCACCCGAGGCCCGGCTCGGTAGCGGCGCCAGGCTGTAGCTCGCCGCCGTGCCGCGTCAGCGACCGACCCCCGCTTTACCACCCCAATAGCGCCCAGCGCGCGTCACCATTGATCCAACAACCTATCACGATCGACCTCAGCCTCGCACCCGAAGACAACGTGCGGTTGGCCAACCTGTGCGGCCAGTTCGATTCACATCTGCGCCTGATCGAGCGCCGTCTCGGCATCGAGATCGCCAATCGCGGCATGAGCTTCCGCGTCATCGGTGAGCGCCAGGCCGCCGAGGCAGGCGCCCAGGTGCTCGAGCGACTCTATGCGGCGACCGCCGACGAGCCGCTAACCGCAGAGCGCATTCATCTGGAACTCGTCGAGTCTGGCGCCGACGCGGTTGCCGCAGCCAGCGCCGACGCGCTTCCCGAGTTGATCATCAAGACCAAGCGCGGGCTGATCAAGCCGCGCGGTGCGATGCAACTCAGCTATATGCACGCGATCTTCCGCAACGATCTCAATTTCGGTGTCGGTCCCGCCGGCACCGGCAAGACCTATCTCGCCGTCGCCTGCGCCATCGAGGCGCTCGAGACCGAGCGCGTGCGCCGGCTGCTGTTGGTACGTCCGGCGGTCGAGGCCGGCGAGCGACTTGGCTTCTTGCCTGGCGATCTGGCGCAGAAGATCGACCCCTATCTGCGCCCGCTCTACGATGCCCTGTTCGAGATGCTCGGCTTCGAGAAGGTCAATAAGCTCATCGAACGCAACGTGATCGAGGTCGCGCCGCTCGCCTACATGCGCGGGCGCACGTTGAACGATGCCTTCATCATCCTCGACGAGGCGCAGAACACCACGCCCGAGCAAATGAAGATGTTCCTGACCCGGATCGGTTTCGGCTCCACCGCTGTGGTCACCGGCGACGTCACCCAGGTCGACCTGCCGCGCGGTCAGCCCTCGGGGCTGCGGCAGGTGGTCGAGATTCTGCGCGCGGTGGAAGGCATCAGCTTCACGTTCTTCAGTGCTCATGATGTGGTGCGCCATGCGCTGGTGCAACGCATCGTCAATGCCTACGACGCCCATGACCGAACCCAAGGCACCTGAGCCGCCAGCGCCGACGAGCGCAACAGAGATGGATCCACAAGAAGAGCCGGACCCGGCGCTCCTCCTCGATCTCCAGTATGGGCCCCTCGAGCCACGGCAACGCGCCGCGCTGCCGGACGGCGCCAATCTCGAGCGCTGGGCCTTAGCCGCGCTTGCCCCGGAACGCTCGCCCCGCCATGTGGCCGTGCATTGGCCAGCGGAGCTGACCATCCGCATCACCGACGAGGCCGAGAGCGCCGAACTCAATCAGCGTTATCGCGGGCGCTCGGGACCCACCAATATCCTCTCGTTTCCGTTCGAGCCTCCTCCTGGACTCGATCCCGATCAGTCGGCGGCCGCCGGAATCAATGCCCTGCTCGGGGATCTCGTGATCTGCGCACCACTCGTCCGTCGCGAGGCTGCCGAACAGGGCAAGACCGAGACCTCCCATTGGGCGCATCTAGTGGTCCACGGTGTGCTGCATCTGCTCGGCTTCGATCATCTCACCACCGCCGAGGCCACGCCGATGGAGGCGCTGGAAATCACCATCCTAGCCGCGCTAGGATTCTCAACACCCTACGAGGTCAACGACGACGCCAATGACGAGCGACGACGGATCTAGCAACGGCGCCCAAGCCAGCCAGGGCTGGCTTGGGCGTCTCAGTCTTGCGGGGCTCCTGCAGCGCTTCGGCCGCCGCGAGCCTAAGAACAAAGAACAGCTCGCCGAACTCCTGCAGCAGGCCGAAGGTCGGGGGCTCCTCGATCGGGACGCACTCGGCATGATGGAAGCCGTGCTGCAAGTCGCCGACCTGCGCGTTGGCGACATCATGATCCCGCGCGCCGAGATGGTGCGCATCCGCCGCGATGACCCGCTCGAGCGCATCCTAGCCATCGCCGTCGACTCCGCGCATTCACGCTTCCCGGTGACCGGTGACGACAAGGGCGAGGTGGTCGGCATCCTGCTCGCAAAAGACCTGCTGAGCTATTGCGCCGAGGCCAATCGGCGCTCCTTCAACATCCGCGACCATGTGCGCCCCGCGATCTTCGTACCGGAGAGCAAGCGGCTCAACGTGCTCCTCAAGGAATTCCGGGCGAGCCGCAATCACATGGCGATCGTCGTCGACGAGTACGGCTCCGCCGCCGGCTTGGTCACGATTGAGGATGTGCTGGAGCAGATCGTCGGCGATATCGAGGACGAGCACGATTTCGATGAGGGCGCCTTCATCTACAAACGCGGCCAAGGCGAGTACACGGTCAAGGCGCGCACCTCGGTCGAGGAATTCAACGACTACTTCGGCTGCGCGCTCGACGGCGGGGATCTGGATACGATGGGGGGGCTCGTCGTGCATGCGCTCGCGCATCTACCAGCACGAGGGGAGCGCGTCGAGATCGACGGCTTCCGCTTCACGATCCTGCGTGCCGACAGCCGCCGGGTCCATCTGTTGACGGTACGCCCGCCGGCCCATCCCGAAGCGCCGCCGCCGGATGATAGCGCGTGCAGCACGGCAACAGCGTCATCCTGAGCCAGGAGAGGGCCGCCGAGCGCAAGCAACCCGCAAACCCTGGCTCTGGGGGGGCTCCCCTGGGGGCCCCGGGGGGGCACCAGAAGCGGGCGCCGGCGCGCGCCAGCCCCCCCCCCCCCTAGAGCCGGGGAAAAATTTCGCCCCGCCCAAAAAAGCGCGAAGAATGGCGG